>JBDTWC010000112.1:0-7022 GCA_040006875.1 Acidobacteriota bacterium
GCGGCGACACCACCGCCGGCGTGGTCATGGCGATGGCGGTCGACGGCTCGAGCCGCGAGGCGGCCGGGGTCGGCGGCCGCGGCGCAGGCGTGGGCGCCGGCGCGGTCACAGCGGCGGCGGGAACCAGTGGCGGCGGCACCGGCACCGCTGGTGCGGCCGGCATCGGCGGCCGCGGCATGCGGCGCGTTTGCGCGTCCGCCGCGTCGTCGGAGCCAGCCGGCGCCGACGATCCGAAGGGCATGGGCGCGGGTCCTGGACTGGCGGGTGGCACCGGCGGCGCGGCGGAGGGCGGCTCGAACCCGCGCGGCGCGCCCGGTGGCAACAGCACCGTGGCCGCACTTGCCCCCGTGGGCGAGTCGATCGAAACCACGACCGGCGCCGTAGCGGTCTCGACCAGCTCCATCACGAACGGCCCCACTTCCACGGTGTCGCCGGCGACCAGACGCGCTTCGGTCATCCGCACGCCGTTCACGCGCGTCCCGTTACGGCTCTCCAGATCCCGCACCACGACCTCGTCGCCGAGCACGTCGAAGGCGGCGTGGGCGCGCGACAGGCGCGGATCGGCCGCGCTGATCTCGCACGACGGGCTCCGCCCGACGGTGACCGTGCCGACCAGCAGCACCTCCCTGAGGTTCTCGCCGTCTCTGACGAGCAGCTTGCGTTCAATGCGCACGCGGTTCGGTCCTCGCCGCCGACGCGGCCCCTGCCACTCGAGTGCTCATTGCTGGGCCGTGATGAAGTGCAGCACGACTGGACCGAGGATCACGATGAGCACGGCCGGGAAGATGAAGAACACGAGCGGCACGAGCAGCTTCTGCGAGGCCCGGGCGCCTTCCTGCTCAGCGCGCTGGAAGCGCTGCACCCGCATCACGGCCGCCTGCGAGCGCAGCACCTCGCCGATCGGCACGCCGAGCTGATCGGCTTGCACCAGCACCGACACGAACGACCCGACCTCCTGCAGCCCGACGCGCCGGCCGAATTCGCGGATCGCTTCCGCCCGCGTCTTGCCCAGGCGCATGTCGTTCAGGATGGTCGAGAACTCGTCGCGCAGCGGGCCGGGCGTGCCGCGCTCCACGAAGCGCTGCATCGCCACCTGGAAGTCGAGCCCGGCCTCGACCGACAGCGACAGCACGTCGACCGCACCGGGCAGCGTGCGCAGGATCTGACGCCAACGCGCCTTCTTGATGTCGTTGATCAGCTTGTCGGGCAGCAGGAAGCCGCCGACCATGCAGCCCAGGAACACCGGCGGCCAGTCGACCGAGGCAATCACCAAGCGCAGCACCAGCGGGGTTGCGATCGCGGAGATGACCTTGAGCCCGAACACGTGATTGGGCGTCACGCTTTCGCCGAAGCCGGCCTTGCGCATGGTGTCGGTGAGCGCCGCCCGATAGTCGGCAAACGGCAGGATCGAGAAGACCGGCGCCATCACGTCGAGGACCGGAAAAAGCGCGCGAATCAGCCCGGACGGCGCATGCGCCGCTTCGTAGCGCACCGGCGCCACGGCCCCCGCCGGCAGCAGCACTTCGTGCTCACGGGTGAGCACCGCGTAGACCACGGTGGTCACGGCCGCGAAGATCAGCAAGAGGATCAGCAACATCATGGCGGGCTCGTGCCTCAGGGACAGTCGTCGTTCAGCACGCACTCGGCGACGCGCTTCAACTGGTCGGCCAGCTGCGGTTCGAGGCGCGGATAGATGAGCAGGAAGATGGCCGTGATGAGCCCGGCAATCATCAGGTATTCAGTGGTCGTCTGCCCGCGCTCGCTGTCGTGCATGGTCACACCTCGACCTTGACGACTTTGAGGATCGTGAACATGCCGACCGCATCGAGCACGAAGATGGCAAAGAGCATGACCCAGCCGAGCGGGGTGCTGAAGAACGGCTCGAGGTAGGTCGAGTCGATGACCGTGAAGAGCAGCATCATGGCGATCGGCATGGCGCTGATGATCACGCCCTGCGACACGCCCTGCGTGGTCACGGTCTTGATGCGGCCCTGCACTTTCTTGCGTTCGACGACGGTTTCGGCAATCACCGCGAAGGTCTCACTGAGATTGCCGCCGGTTTCCCGCAGGGTCAGGATCGAGTCGGTGAACAGGCGAATGTCTTCAAGCGGCACGCGCACCGCCATGCGGCGCAGCGCGTCGTCGGTGAGCCGTCCGAGGCTGATCTCGTTGACCACGCGACCAAAGACCGTGGCGATCGGCTGCGGCATCTCGCGCGACACCAGGTCGAGGGCCTGCTGCAGGTTGAGGCCGGCCTTGAGGGCGTTGGCCATCATCCGCAGCGCGTCGACCAGCTGATCGTCGACCCGCTCCAGATAGCGCGCCTGCAGCCAGCGCACCGCGAACGTCGGCGCGAAGTAGGCGGCCGACCCGAGCACGATCGCCCAGAACACGCGTGGGCCGACGCTGTTGCCGGCCAGGATGCCCAGGCTGGCACCAGCCAGCACGGCGAGCGTGATCCACACCGCCGCCCGAGCCGGTGACACCACGATCAGCACCTTGTCGAGTTCCTCGGCTACCCAGGCGCCGTAGGCATCGACGGCGCGCGTCCAGCCATCGCCAACGATGTCGAGTACGGTGCGCACGCCGAGTGTCACGGCCACGCCGAGGAGTGCGAGGGCGAGATATTTCACTGCGTCCATGGCTACGCCGACTGCGGGAGGAAGATCTCCCGCGGCACCTTGATGCCACGCCGGGCCAGGCCCTCCACAAACGGAGGCACGAAGCCGGTGGGCACGAACCGCCCTTGCACCTTGCCGTCGGGGGCGAGGCCCAACTGCTGGAACACGAAGATGTCGGCGGTCGTGAACACGCCGTCCTCCTGGCCGGTGAGCGCGGTGATGTGCGTGATCCGCCGCGAGCCGTCCTGCAGCCGCGACTGCTGCACGATGATTTGAATCGCCGAGGCGATCTGGTCGCGAATGGCCCGCGCTGGCAGTTCCAGTCCCGACATCAGCGCCAGCGTCTCGAGGCGGCTCAGCGCGTCGCGTGGGGTGTTGGCGTGCACGGTGGTCAGGGAGCCGTCGTGGCCGGTGTTCATGGCCTGCAGCATGTCGAGCGCTTCTCCGCCGCGGCACTCACCGACCACCACCCGGTCGGGACGCATACGCAGGGCGTTGCGCACCAGGTCGCGGATCGTGATCGCGCCTTCGCCTTCGATGTTGGCCGGGCGGGTTTCGAGGGCCACGACATGCGCCTGCGGAAGCTGCAGTTCGGCCGCGTCTTCCACCGTGATGATGCGCTCGTCGGTCGGAATGAACGACGACAGCACGTTCAGCAACGTGGTCTTGCCCGACCCGGTGCCGCCCGAGATGACGATGTTCTGGCGCGACTTCACGGCCGCCTCGAGCAGCGTGGCCATCTGGGCGGTGAGCGAGCCGTACTCGACCAGTTCCTTGGTGCCGAGCAGCTTCTTCGAGAACTTGCGAATCGTGATCGCCGGCCCGCGCAGGGCCAGCGGCGGGATGATGGCGTTGACTCGCGAGCCGTCGCGCAGGCGCGCATCCACCATCGGCACCTTCTCGTCGATGCGGCGGCCCAGCGGGGCCACGATCCGCTCGATCACGCCGCGTACCTGCTCGGCGTTCATGAAGCGGGCGTCAGACAGCGTCAGCTTGCCGCTCTTCTCGACGTAGATCTGGTCGAATTTGTTGACCATGATCTCGGTGATGGTCGGGTCGTTCAGCAAGTCCTCGAGCGGGCCCAGGCCGAGCGCCTCGTCGAGCGCGGCCTTCACGATGCGGCGGCGCAGTTGCCGGTCGCGAATCTGGCGGCCCTCTTCCTCGAGCAGGGTCAGGATCTTGGCCTCGACCCGGGTGCGCAGCTCCTGCATCCGCACTTCGTCGCGGGCCAGATCGAAGTCGGCCTTCTTGATGTCGATCTCGTCGACCAGGCGCGAATGCAGGCTCAGCTTGAGCTTGCGAATGACGCCTTCCAGGTCGTGTGGATCGACGTCGCGTTCGCCGCCGGCGAGTTGCCGCGTCGAGGTGGTGAGGAGGTCGCGGCACAACCGGTCGATCTCGCGCGAGATGGCATGGCGCGGATCGGCGAGGACGATCGGCTGGCGCCGGCTCGCCGCCTCGCGCACGCCGCGCGGCTCTTCGGGCAGCACGGCGCGAATCGGCAGGCCGCCCAGGGCCGCGGGGCGCTCGCTGCCGAGGGCGCGCTCGTCGGTGACGCGGTTGGCGCAGCCGATGACGCGTTCGAGCGGAAACTGCAGGGCGCGGAGCAGGTCCATGGTGTTGCGGGCGCGCAGGCCGCCCGATGGCGACAGCTCCACCACCACGCATGTCACGTCGGTCTGGTCGAGCACGGCCTGGAGGGCGCCGGTGCCCTCGGTCGGCAGATCGACGACCACGGTGTCGTAGGCCACGCGCGCCACTTCGAGCACCGAGCGAATCAGCTCGGGTGTGAGCAGGCGATGCTGCAGGTAGCTCGTGACGTAGGGCAGTACGGTGATGCCGCTGCCCGAGGTGATCAGATAGGTGCCGAGCAGCTCGGGCGTGAGCCGCGACACGATCGGCGTGAGGTCGGCCAGGCTCTTGGTGCGCTCGAGGCCGAGTTGCAGCGCGGCATCACCGGGCAGCGGATAGTGCGCGTCGACCAGGAGCGTGCGGCCGCCCCGCTGTTGGTGCAGGCCCGCGGCGAGATTGGTGGCGACCAGGGTACGGCCGGTGCCGCCGGCACCCGCACACACGCTGACCGTGACGTTGCTTCCGGGCATCGGGCTATCGTCCGGGCACGAGGTGCGCGCGCAGGAGCAGGAGCAACTGCGTCTTCTTGCTCTTGTTGTAGTAGGGCACGTAGCTGGAATAGCCCGCGTAGCCCGCGCCGGGCACGCTCGACAACCCCGGCAGGCCACTCAGGACGCTGGCCGTGCCCGCCACCTTCGACAAGGTACCGCCGCCACTGGTCAGTTCCGGCACCACCAGCAGGTCGGCGCCGGCCACGCTGAACGGCGCGGCGATGTCGTTGTCGGACTGCCACCGCGCGCGGCGCCAGCCGCCCGGCACATACGAGCTCGACTTGATCGGCATGTTCGTCTCAACCAGCATGCGCGTGCTGAGCTGACGCTCGTCGAGCGCGGTCGGGGTCAACGTCAACCGGATGCCGCTCGTGGCGAGTTCGCTGGCGGGAATCTTGATGTCGCTCGACCCGAGGCTCTTTCCCGGGATGAAGATCTGGCCGTCGCGACCGATGGCCACGCGCACCTTGCCGGCGTGAAGCACCCTGCCACTGGGTTCGACGCCGGTTTCATAGGACGTGGTGCCGAAGGCGATGCTCGCTTCGAGCACCTGCACGTCGTACTCGATCATGTCGTCGACAGGATCCGGTGGCGCCATGGGTTCGGGGAGTCGCGCGGCGGCCCCAGGCGTGGCCGGCACCGGTGGCACCGACGGAGTGGAGGGCGAAGACGGCGTCGGCGCGGGCGACACCGGCGGCGCGCACGCGCTCGGCGGCGCGGCCGCGCCCGACCGGCGAGTGGCCGGCACCTCCGGCAGGACCAGGCGCACGAACGACTCCGCGCCGGTCGACGTGGCCATGCGCGCGATCAGCGCCAGGTCGTCTTCGGCGCTGACCGTGCCCGAGACGATCAAGTCGCCGCCCGCGCGTTCGACCTTCACCGACGGGAAATCGCGCAGCAGCGCCCGCAGCTTCGTCTCCGCCTGGGCGTGCTCGCGGGTCTCGACGATGACGTCGATCTCTGCGCGTGTCTTGCTCGTCTGGTCCCACACGAGGAGCTTGGTGGTGCCCTCGCCGGTGCCCATGAGCAGCACGGCGCGCCGGCCTGGTCGGACCCGGAAGTCGGCAATCGCGGGGTCGCCCACGCTGATGTCGCCCACGGCAAAGCCCGGCTCCAGCACGAACTGACCGCCGACGAGCAACCGTACTTCGCGAGACGGCGGGTTGGCGGGTTGCGCAAGCGCAGACCCGGCCTGCGCCGGCGCCATCGCGAGTGCCAGCGCCAGCACCGACGACACGTACCAGTAGGTGGTCATGCTGCCTCCTAGTAGCCGCTCGGGCCGCGCAGCTCTCGCCACGCGGGCTGCGCCCGGCGCTTGAGCGGCGTCTGCACGCCGAGCAAGGTCAGCGGGTCCATGTTCGGCAGGTTCTCCACCCGCCCCGCATCGAGATTGGAACGGAGCGTGAGCGTGAGCGCGCCGATCTCCTGCGCCAGCACCAGTTCCTGCGCCTGACGCAGACTCACGAGCACCGTGACGTTCAGAATGGTGCGGTCGGGCTGCACCGGCGTCAGCACGTTGCCGTCGTCAGCCGTAGCGGTTGGCACCGGCCGCGGCGGCGCACCCCGACGACGATGCTCCTGGTTCACCGCGAGCACGCGCACGTCCTGCATCAGCAGGCGCGTTTCGGTGCGCTCGTCGGCGTAGGTGATAACGCCCTGCTGGCTGATGCCGGTGGGCCGGCCATATTCGAACGTGCCCAGGATATCCACGCGGTTGCCCGGACGCACGAGCCCGCCCACACCCATGACGTCGGCCGCGCCGATCGCCACGGCGCGTTGTCCGGCCGGTACCTCGTAGGCGAGCGCATCTTCCGACTCGTCGCCGAGCATCGTGGCGAGCACCTGGGTGCCGGCCGCAATCGGCACGCTGGCCACGCGGCCCTGCACGTCTTCGCCGCGGGCCACGGCGCGCGGCTGCGCAAACGCCGAGGGCACCGATCGCACTTCGAACATCCCGGCCTCGATCACGGAGTTGCCAGCGATATCGACCGTGGCGACGACCACCGACTGCGGTGTGGACCGCGACAAGAGGGATGCTTCACGCGAGCCGATGTAGAGCCACGCCAGCACCATGGCCACGAGACCGGCAGCCACCGCCGCAACGAGCCGTCCTTTGTTACGCATCTGTCGTGTCTCCGGAACGCGGCTCGTGGAAGTGTGGCCCGATCATCAGCAAACGCCCATGCCAGGGACGGTGTAGAGGCTGTCCATGCAGCCGCTGAGCTGCGCGCACTGACAGATCGGATAGTAGGTGCCAGCGCCCATGCGCGTGCGCTTG
>JBDTWC010000113.1:0-7009 GCA_040006875.1 Acidobacteriota bacterium
ACGCCAGCGCGTACTTCAGTAGTCGGAATCGCTGCACGGCGCCGGCCAGCAGGAAGTACATGGCGCGCAGGCCGAGGATGGCGAAGACGTTGGAGGTGAAGACGATCAGCGGTTCGCGGGTCAGCGCGAAGATCGCCGGAACCGAATCGATGGCAAAGATCACGTCGCTCATCTCCAGGAACAGCAACGCGACGAAGAGAGGCGTGGCATGGCGGCGTCCGTCGACGGCCACGAAGAAGCGCTGCCCGTGCAGGGCCGACGTGATGGGCATGAGCCGGCGAAACAGGCGGATGAGCGGATTCTGATCGGGGCTGACCTTCTCCTCTGGTGCCCAGAGCATCTTCGCCCCGGTGGCGAGCAACAACCCTCCGAACAGGAGTACGACCCAGTGGTATTGCATCAGCACTGATCCCAGAGCGATGAACACCGCCCGAAGCACCAGGGCGCCGAGGATGCCGTAGAACAGCACCCGGTGCTGGTGCACGGAGGGGATGCCGAAGTAGCCGAACACCATCACGAAGACGAAGACATTGTCGACGGCGAGCGACTTCTCGACCACGTAGCCGGCCAGGAACTCCAGGCCGAGCCGGGCTCCCGCTTCTGGCCCCGCCTGCGTGACGGCGTAGAGGTAGAACCCGTAGTTGAAGGTCAAGGCCAAGCCGACCCACACCACCGACCACACCAGGGATTCTCGTACCGACACGACATGGGCTGTGCGGTGGAACACGCCCAGGTCGAGGGCCAGTAACGCCACGATGAAGGTCGTGAATCCGGCGTAGAACCACCAGTACTCGCCGAAGGGAAAAATCACGTCCATGGCCAACACCTCGCCTGCCAATCTACGAGGCTGGACCGGCATCGACAAATAGATAGTTCGCAACACGGGGCGCTGGAAAATCTATGCTTCTGGAATGGAGTGGCTCAACTATCACCATCTCTTCTACTTCTGGACCGTGGCTCGAGAAGGCGGCGTCTCGAAGGCGGCCGAACACCTCCGCCTGGCGCAGCCGACCGTGAGCGCGCAGATCAAGCAGTTCGAGCGCGCCCTCGGGGAAACACTGCTCGAGCGGCAGGGCCGACGGGTGGTACTGAGCGAGACCGGGCGAATCGTGTTCCGCTACGCCGACGACATCTTCACCCTGGGGCGCGAACTGCAGGAGACGCTGAAGGGACGCCCCTCCGGACGCAATCTCAAACTCCGCGTGGGCGTGGCCAACGCGGTACCGAAGCTGATCGTGTACCGACTGCTCCGGCCGGCCACCGAAGGCGAACTGCCCATCCAGTTGACCTGCCATGAGGGGCAACCCGACCAACTGCTCGCGCAGCTGGCCACGCATGCCCTCGACGTGGTGATTGCCGATGCTCCAGCCGCCACGCACCTGGCCGTGAAGGTGTTTTCGCACCTGCTCGGCGAGTCGGGTATTTCCTTCTTCGCCGCGCCGGCGTTGGCGCGCAGGGTTCGCCGCGGGTTTCCGCAGTCGCTGCACGACGTGCCGATGCTGCTACCGACATCGACCACGGCGCTCAGGCGCGGCCTCGACCAATGGTTCGAGGCCCTCACCATTCGTCCGCAGCTCGGCGGCGAGTTCGAAGACTCGGCGCTGATGAAGGCGTTTGGCGAGTCTGGCACGGCTGTGTTTCCGGCGCCGACAGCCATCGCCACGGAGGTCTGCCGGCACTACGGCGTGGTGACGATCGGAAACACCGACGCCGTGCGCGAGCGTTACTTCGCCCTGTCCGCGGAACGGCGAGTCACCCATCCCGGGGTGGTCGCGCTGTCGAAAGCGGCGCGCGCCGAGGTCTTCACCTCGGTCCCGCGCCGGGGTCGCAGAGGCACGAGCCCCGCACTCTGACGACCAGATCGAAAGCGGCCCCGCGACCGAGGCCGACTGACCTTACCCGCGTGGGACGGCACCTATCCTGCCTCGCACCGGCCCATCAGCCGGCGGGCGCCGGCCGGCTCGATTTGCTCTTCGACTGATGGCGCCGGGGGGGCGACTCGAGGAGATCGTCTTCGTCGCGCGCGAGCACCGTCGTGAGCAGCGGGTGCTGGAACCGTCGCTCGGCCGTGATGGCGTAGAACGTCTCGAAGAGCCCAGGAACAACGCAGTGCTCGTGCAACACACCCTCGTGAAGTTCGTCGCGAACCACGACGGACGGCACCACGACGAGTGCATCGGTATCGCGCGCCAGGAGCCGCATCGTGGCCATGTCATCTACCTCCGCAAGGACGCTGACACGCACGCCAATGTGCTCGCAGAGGGCGTCGAATTCCGAGCGGATATCGCTTTCGCGGCCAGGAAGGATCATCTGCATGTCCGCGATGCTGCCGGGGAAGCGGAACCCACCTGAAGGGTTCGAACCGACGATACTGACCGGTTGCCGCGCGATGCGACGGCAGCGGAGCCGACCCACGAATTCGCGCCCCGGAGGTCGGTTCGCGAGCACGAGGTCGAGCGCGTGGTTATCGAGCCGAAGAAGCAGATCGGCGAGCCCCCCGGACTCGAGGCACAGGCGCACGTTGGAGCGCTCCAGAAGCGGCTTGACGAACGACTCTTGGAAGTTTCGTGACAGCGTGGCCACAGCACCGATGCGCAGCAGTGGTTCGCGCTGCCGGCCGTGCTCGAGCGTTGCGACCAGATGACTGCCCGCGGTGAAGATGTCCTCGGCGTAGGCAAGCGCGATCTTCCCGGCCTCCGTAAGCACGAGTCGGCGCCCGTCCCGATTGAACAGCGCGCTGCCCAGCTGTTCCTCCAACTGCCGGATCTGAGACGACAGGGCAGACTGCGCGACGCGCAGCCGCGCCGCTGTCCGGGTCAGATTGCCCTCCTTCGCCACGGCCCAGAAGTAGCGGAGGTGGTGGAAGTTGACCTGTTCGACGTTCAATTTGCATATCCAAAACAGAACAGCATTAGCTCAATTGTATGTTTTTAAAGAACTAGTGAGCCAGCGTATAAATCTGTCGTGAACACATTCATGGAAGGGGCCGCAGTCATCCCCCTGAGCGCTCTTGCGATTCCTGCCACCTTCTCGTTCGCCGCGGTCACGTCACCCCGGCGAGCTGGGCTCGCCAGCGGCGCGGCGCTGGGGCTGGCGCTTCTCTTCACCGTCGCTGCCGCCCTTACGCGGGGCGCGTCAACGGCGGACGGCACGAGCCTCGGGGTACGCGTTGACGCAGTCACCTGCGTCATGCTGCTTTTGATCGCTACCCTCGGGGCGATCATCGTCCGCTACTCGCGGACCTATCTTCACGGTGACCCAGGGCTCGTGAGGTATCTGCGGTGGCTGTTGCTGACGCTGAGCGCGGTCACAGCTCTGGTCATTGCCAATAACCTGCTCGTCGTGACCCTGTGCTGGACGGCGACAGGCCTGGCACTCCACCAGTCCCTGACGTTCTTTCGCGACCGCACTCCTGCGCTCGTGGCGGCGCACAAGAAGTTCCTCGTGAGCCGGCTCGCCGACATCTGCCTGCTGGTCTGCCTTGGGCTCGTCTATCGCAACGTCGGTAGCCTCGATCTTGACCGCGTCGCCGCCTGGGCTCTCGCTCATCCAGAGCTCACGCCCTCGATGCAGACCGCCGCCGTGCTCGTCGTCATCGCAGTGGCGCTGAGGTCGGCGCAACTCCCGTTTCACGGCTGGTTGATCCAGGTGATGGAGGCGCCGACCCCCGTATCCGCACTTCTGCACGCGGGCGTCGTGAATATCGGTGGCCTGGTGCTGATCCGGCTCGCACCGTGGATGGCATTTGCAGGGCCGGCGCAGATGCTCCTCCTCGTCATCGGGCTCGTCTCGGCAATCGTCGCAGCCCTCGTCATGACGACTCGGGTCAGCGTCAAGGTCGGGCTGGCGTGGTCCACAATCGCGCAGATGGGGTTCATGCTCGTGCAGTGTGGACTCGGGTTGTGGCACCTGGCGTTGCTCCACCTGGTCGCGCACTCGCTCTACAAGGCTCACGCTTTTCTGAGCGCGGGGACGGCCGTCGATGACTGGCGTCTGCAAGCCCTGACCACGCGGCCACCATCGCCCTCGTCGCTTCGCCTCGGCACCGCGATCCTGGGAGCCGTCGGGTGCGCGGCCCTCGGCCTCGCGGTTTGGCGATACCAGGTCGTCGCGGCCTCGGCGACCGATGGACTCTCCGCTCCCGTGCTCGCTCTTCTGCTCAGTCTGTCGATGGTGCCGCTGGTGGTCCGAAAGGCCTCAGGCGCGTCGATCGGGGCCACCGCAGCCCGAGTGAGCGGAGTGGTTCTGCTCTATCTCGGCTGGCACGCCGCAGCTGGGCAGCTTGTGTCCGTTCCTCAGGTGGCATCGAACGCTCTCGGCTGGGTTCTCGTAGCCGTGGGGTTGGTTGGACTCTTTGCCGTGAAAGCGACGTTGCAGATACGTCCCGATGGGAGGCTGGCGCGCGCCCTCTACCCCTGGCTGTTCTCGGGACTCTACCTAGACGAACGCTTCACGCGCCTGACGTTCCGCATCTGGCCACCCCGGCGACGGTTCGAGTCCACTCGCGAGTTCCACATCCGAGAGACCAGGGAGGCCCAGGCATGAGCACGACGAACTCCGCCGCCATGCCACGGCACGACGGACCCTCGGCCATGAGTGCCTCTTCGGACCTCCGTCTCGACGACGCCATTCGGCGCGCGTCCGCACGAATCGCCCCAGCGTGGCCTCTCGATCGCTTCATCGCGGTCAATCCCTTCTGGGGGATGGTCGAGTGGCCGCTCCCCGAGGTCGCGGCGAAACTGCAGTCGCTCTCCGGCGCACAGTTGCTCATGCCCCGCGCGTGGTACCGCCAGGCCTATAGCGAGGGCCGACTCCGCGACGAGCACCTGCAAGCCGCGCTCGAGGAGAGCGGCTCGCTTGCGACGCTCGCCGGCCTTGGCGCGCTGCTCGAGCAAGACGAACCCGCGCCTTCAAGGCGCGCGCGCGTCGTGGACATCGTCGATGCGGGGCGGAATCCCGGCCCCCAGATGTCGTGGCGCGCCTTCGTGACTCATGCCGTCAGCCAGTTCTGCGCATCCTACTTCGACGACGGGCAGGCGCAGGTTGGTCCTGCTCGGGACGGCGGGCTCTATGCGAGCTGGCGACGGTTTGCCGCGACAGACCGCAGTCCATCACTGCTCATGGGCGAGCCGTCCTGCCGCACTTATGCCCAGGATTTGCCCGTGACCGCCCGCGCCCTCATCGAGACGGCGCTCTCGGCGCTCAATGTCCCGCCGCTTGAGCAAGAGACCTATCTGTGGAGTCTGCTGCTCGACCAGAACGGCTGGGCGTCATGGTGCGCATACCGACGCTGGACGGCGCGGCTTGCCGGAGACGACGACGACAGCATCTCCGAACTCCTCGCGATTCGCCTGGCGTGGGAATGGATCCTCTACCGCACTGGCGGAGACGCGGTCACACAGCGCTGGACCGTCGCCATGGCGAGCTGGCCACGGCTTGAGGCCGCCGAGGCGGCCTCCCGTCCTGGCGACTGGCTACTCCAGACGGCGATGGAGATCGCAGAGCGAGAGCCCGTGCTGCGGGCGCTGCCATCGAGCTTTCGCACCGCGCGCCCAACGGCCGCGACCGTGCAGGCCGTCTTCTGCATCGACGTGCGCTCGGAGGTCTTTCGCCGCGCGCTCGAGGCGTCTGCGCCCTCGGTTCAGACGCTCGGCTTCGCGGGCTTCTTCGGCGTTCCGATGGACTACCAGCCGCTTGGGGCGCCGACCGCACGGCCCCAGCTGCCTGGGCTGCTCGCACCCCGACTGCGCGCGTCGGACACGGGGCTGGGCACTGAGGCAGAAGAGCGACGGGCCCGATACTTGGATCTTGCTGCCGCGTGGAACTCGTTCAAGAAGGACGCGCTGTCGACCTTTACGTTCGTCGAGGCGCTCGGGATCACCTACGCAGGCAAGCTCATCGGAGACAGCTTCGGACTCCGCGCGGGCTACGGCTTCGACAGTGCAGGGCTCTCGCGCGAAATGGACGCTGCGCGAAAGCCCCGGCTGATCGGCTGGGCGAATGGCGGGGCCTTGGACCTGGATGCCCGCTGCGAGCTCGCCGCAGGGATGCTTCGGGGCATGAGCCTGACTCGCGAATTCGCCCGGATCGTGGTGCTTGCGGGACACGGAAGCGCGACCCGCAACAACCCGCACGCTACAGGGCTCGACTGCGGTGCGTGCTGCGGGCAGACCGGCGAAGTCAATGCGCGCGTAGCCGCCGCGTTGCTCAACGATACCGAGGTCCGACAAGGGCTCGCCCAGCGAGGAGTCCACCTACCCGACAGCACATGGTTCGTCGCGGCGTTGCACAACACGACGACGGACGAGGTGGCGCTGTTCGATCTCGCCGAGCTCCCGCCCTCCCACCGTGAGGATCTCGACACGCTTCGTTCATGGCTCGAGGAAGCGGGCGCCCGCACTCGAACCGAGCGCGCGCGCCGGTTGGGGCTCGAGGGCGTAGATCGTTCGGAGCTCCACCGAGTCATGCGTGCGCGCACGACCGACTGGGCGCAGGTGCGGGCCGAGTGGGGCCTGGCCAACAACGCCTTCTTCATCGTCGCGCCGCGCGAACACTGCCGACACGTGGATCTTCAGGGACGTGCATTTCTCCATGAGTATCGCCACGAGGAAGATGAGGGCGGTGCTGTCCTCGAGCTGATCATGACGGCGCCGATGGTCGTCGCGCACTGGATCAACTTCCAATACTACGCATCGACCGTCGACAACGCGCGCTACGGCAGCGGCAACAAGGTGCTCCACAACATCGTCGGTGGTCACCTCGGCGTCTTCGAAGGGAACGGCGGCGACCTTCGGATCGGCTTGCCGATGCAATCCGTGCACGATGGCGAGCGGTATGTGCACACGCCTCTCAGACTGAGTGTGTTCATCGAGGCGCCGCGCTCCGCCATCGATGGCGTCCTGAACAAACATGCGAACGTTCGGGCGCTCGTTGCCAACGGCTGGCTGTCGCTCTACCAACTCGACGAGAAGGAGTGCGCCGTCTATGCCATGCGCGGCCGGCAATGGCA
>JBDTWC010000114.1:0-6995 GCA_040006875.1 Acidobacteriota bacterium
CGGTGAGCACCACCACCACCAGCAGGCCTCCCCGCACGCGCGCCAGTCGCGCCGCTTGGCCGGTCTGACCGGCCGCCGGAACCGCCAGCAGGGCGACGAGGGAGGCAATCACTGCCCGCTGCATGCCGCCTCTATCTACAACCACCGTGCCATTCTTCTTAAGTGTTCATTCGATGAGACTTAACTGATCAAGGCGGGTGCGCAGGAGCCTGGTATTTCCCCAGAATGGGGTAAGACTTACACACACCATGTAAAGACGCGCATTCAAGGTCGAGCCAGGGAGCTGCAGGCGCAGCACGACGGCGGCTGCTAAGATCGGCGGCGCCATGACCACCCAAAGGCCGACGTCGATTCGCGCCGCCAAGCGCGTGAGCAGGTTCACCTACGCCATCCGCCAGGTCGTGGCCGAGGCCAAGAAGGTAGAGGCCACCGGGCGCACGGTGCGCTACCTGAACATCGGCGACCCGAACGCCTTCGGGTTCCTGACGCCGGCCCACCTCATCGAGGCAGTCGCCAAGGCGATGCGCGACGGCCACAACGGCTACACGGCGTCGGTCGGCATCGCGGCGGCGCGCGAGGCCGCGGCCGCCGACTTCAGCCGGCGCGGGGTAGAGGTGTCGCCGGACCGCGTGCTGATTACGTCGGGCACGTCCGAAGGGATCGAGCTGGCGCTGACCGCGATCGTCGACGAAGGCGAAGACGTGCTCGTGCCATCGCCCACCTATCCGCTCTACACCGCCGTGCTGGCGAAGATCGGCGCCAATCCCGTCTATTACCGTACCGATCCGGCTCGCGGCTGGCTGCCCGATCTGGATCATCTGGCGGCGGCGCTGACGCCCAGGACGCGCGCGCTGGTGCTCATCGACCCCAACAACCCGACCGGCGCGATCTATCCCGAGGACCTGCGCCGTCAGCTCGTCGACTTCGCGCTCGCGCACGACCTGGTCATTCTGGCCGACGAGGTCTACGGCGATCTCGGCTTCGACGGTCCGGTGCCGCCGCTGGCGGCGCTGGCGCCCGACGCGCCGATAATCTCGTATTCGTCGCTGTCGAAGGCCTACCTGGCGCCGGGCTGGCGCGCCGGGTGGATGGCCGTGGCGCCCACGCCGCGGCTCGACGAGGCGCTCGCCGCGATCAAGAAGCTCGCCGACGGGCGGCTGTGCAGCCCCGGACCGATGCAGTACGCGGTTTCCGCGGCGCTCAACGGCGACCGTTCGCACCAAGTGGCATTCCGCCGCGAACTGCGCCTTCGTGCCGATCTCACGACGGCGCGCTTCAACGCCATGCCGTCGATGGCGGTGGTGGCGCCGAAGGCTGCCTTCTACGCCATGCCGCGGGTGTCGTTGCCGCCGGGCAAGAGCGACGAAGACTTCGTCTACGGTCTGCTCCGCGCCACCGGCATCCTGGTCGTGCACGGCTCGGGTTTCGGCCTGCCTGCCGACGGCGGCTACTTCCGGGTCGTGTTCCTGGCCTCGCTCGAACAACTCGGTGCCATCTACGACGACGTGGCCGACTACGCGCGGGAGTTCACGCAGGCCTGACGCGTGGCGGTCCTTTCCTCTCCGCGTCGACAGACGCTCCTGGCGGCTGCGGCCTACGCCGCGCTCACCGTCGTGATGACCTGGCCGATCGCGCGCGGGCTGGCCCACGACGTACCCGCCGACCTGGGCGACTCGCTGCTCAACATGTGGATCATGGCGTGGGTGGCCGATGGCGCCGTGGCCATGGCCCGCGGCGCCATGTCCTTTGCGGACCTATGGAACGCGAACATCTTCCATCCGTCGACGCTGAGCTTGACCTTCTCCGAGCACCTGGTGCCGCTGGCGTTGCAGGGCGCGCCGCTGTATCTCACGACCGGCAACATCGTGCTCGCCTACAACGCGGTCTTCCTCGCCACCTTCGCGCTGTCGGGGCTGGGCATGTTCCTGTTCGTGCGCGAGGTCACGGGCAGCGCCAAGGCCGCGTTCGTGGCCGGACTCTTCTACGCGTTTGCGCCCTACCGGCTCGGCCAGTTTCCGCACATCCAGACGGTGTCGTCGCAGTGGATGCCGTTTGCGCTCTACGGCATGCGCCGCTACTTCGACAGTGGCCGACTCCGCGCGCTGGCCTGGGGCACGGCGGCGTTCATCGTGCAGGGCCTCTCGAGCGGCTACTACCTGTTCTACTTCGCGCCGGTGCTGCTCGGCTACGCGCTCTGGGAGATGTGGATTCGCCAGCGTCTGCTCGACGCCCGCACGTGGCTGGCCCTGGCCGTGAGCGGCGTCACGGCCGTGGCCTGCGTGCTGCCGTTCCTGCTGCCCTACGCCGAGGCGCGCGCACGCTTCGGGTTCACAAGGCCCTACGGCGAGGTGATGTCGTTCTCGGCCGACCTCTTCGCCTACCTCAACGCGCCGCCGCAGCTCCACCTGTGGGGCCCGATCCTCGACCACTACCCGCAGCCCGAAGGCGACCTGTTCCCCGGCGCCGTGCCGATCGTGCTCGGCCTGGCCGCGGTGGCACTGTGGCTCTCCCGCGCGTTCGCGGCCACGCGCAACGTGCCGCTGGCCGATCGCCCGGCGCGTCAGCCACTGGTGCGCGTGCTCGTGGCGCTCACGCTGATTGCGTGCGCCGGCGCGTCGGTCATCGCCGTCACCGGCGGCTACATGTGGGAGGTTGCCGGCGTGACCCTGCGCATGACCAGCGTGCGCCGCGCCCTGACCTACGCCGTCTGCCTGTCGGCGCTCGCATTGTGGTTCTCGCCGCGCTTGCGGGCCGGGGCGCGGGCGCAACCGCGTGATTTGACGCCGTTCCTGCTGGCCGCCGTCGTGTTCGCGGTCGTCATGTCGCTCGGGCCGGTGGCGCGAGCTGGCGGCATCCGCGTGGCCGGGCTGAGTCTCTACGCGATGTTCTTCGATTGGGTGCCCGGCTTCGATGGCCTGCGGGCGCCGGCTCGTTTCGCGATGGTGGCGGCGTTGATGCTGGCCGCGCTCAGCGGCTCGGCGCTGGCCACGATCGCACGCTGGCGGCGCGCCGGCCCACTGGTCCTGGTGCTCGTGTCGGGACTGTTCCTGGCGGAAGCCTACGCGGTGCCCATGCCGGTCAACCTCACGTGGTCGTCGAGCGCCAGGTTCGCGCCGCCGTGGCCGACGATCGGCCGCCTCAACGACGGCCCGCTCGTCTATCGCAGCGTGCTTCTGATGCCGCCCGCCACCGTGCTCCTGGAGATGCCCTTCGGCGATCAAGGCTGGGATCTCCGCTATGTCTACTACGCCGGCCTGCACGGCAAGCGCATCGTCAACGGCTACAGCGGCTACTTTCCCGACGGCTACCTGGCCCGCGCCTCACGCCTCACTAACCTGTGGCGCGACGGCGATGCGGCGTGGAGCGCGCTCAATACGGCCGGGGCCAGCCACGTCGTCGTGCACGAGCGCGCCTACAAGTCGCCGGAGGGCGCAGCGGTGTCGAGCTGGATCCTCAACCATGGGGCCCGCCTGCTGGCCGAGTTCAGCGACGGCGACAAGCTGTTCGCCTTGCCGGCGCACTGAGGTCGGCTGGGCGGTAGCTCTAACGCCCTGCGGGCCGCGAAGGTACCATGGGGTCAATGGTGTTTGACTGCGATCTCCGCGCCAGGCATGGCACCGAAGAGTGCCTCACGGGTTGCGCGACCTTGGCCAACGTGGGCGGCTTTCGCTTCGTGCGAGTCGAGCGGACCAGCGATGTGCCGGCCGCCGATCCTCAGGTGGTCGACGTGGCGCTGCTCGACCTGCACCACGGGTGGCCCAACCTGGGTCACGAGGCCCTGGTCGATGTCCTTCAGAGCGCTGTGTGCGACATGCGCGAGGTACTCGTGCCTGCCGGCCTCAACGTGCGCGTGCTGTCATACGACGTGCGCCGCGGCCACGCGCTGCCAGACCACCGCGCGGGCCGGCACGCGCTCTACGTGGGCACGGGTGGTCCGGGCCATCTCAATCCCCGCTTGAACGACGGCCGCGACGGCTCCCAGGGCATCGTCGAGGATCCGGCATGGGAAGCTCCGCTCTTCGCCCTCTTCGACGCCATCCGCGACGACCCGCGGGCGTCGCTCATCGCCGTATGCCATAGCTTCGGCCTGATGTGCCGCTGGCTGGGCGTGGCCGACGCGGTGCTCCGCGGCCCGGCGCGAGGCGGCAAGAGCGTTGGCGTGCGCTACAACGAGTTGCTGCCGGCGGCTCGGGAGCATCGGTGGTTCTCGCGTTTCGCGCACGACCTGCGCGACGGCGCGCACTTCCCCGTCCTCGACAATCGTCTCTACGATCTGGTGCCCACGGGCCGGGCGCCAGCCGGCGTCCGGATGCTGGCGGTGGATTGCGATGCCGCCGGGGCGCCGACCGACGCGGTGACCATGGTCGAGGTGGGTGACGCACCGGGCGACGGCGTGCCCCGCATCCTCGGCGTGAACCACCACCCGGAGATCGTCAACCGCCACCGTCAGATCGCGCTGCTCGAAAAGAAGCGCGCCCGCGGCGGCGTGAACGAAACGTGGTTCAACGAGCGCTGGGCGGCGTTGACCGAGCAGGTCCAGGACGATGCCGACGACCACTTGTTGAACCTGACCTCGAGCTACACGCTCATGGGCCCAATTCGCGGCGCGCTGCTCCGTGAAGTACGGCGGCGGACCGAAGCGCTACGCGCCGGGGCGTAACCCGCTCGGCCGTGGGGACGCGGCCGTGACCACTCACCGCCGACGGGTCCGCACGGCCCTCGCGCCTCGGGTGGACGGGGTCTGGCACCTGGCGCATGAACTCGTGCCGGCGGCGGCGCGGGTGTACCATCCCCGCAGTCGTGGCCACCCGTTCACACGGGAACAAGCGCTGCGGGTTTGGAGCTGTCCTATGACACGTCACTCCCTCCTCTTGGTGGCCGTCACGGTCGCGTGCGCCGTAGGCGCGTCGGCACCGCAGGCGCAGACCCCAGCCGGGGCCAAGCCTCCCGCGCACGCCGCGACGGTGAAGCGCCTGCTCATCACCAACGCGATGATCATCCCGGGCACGGGCATGCCGGCCTATGGCCCCGCCGACCTGCTTTCGGAAGGCGGCGTCATCGCGCGGGTCGGAAACGCGGCGGCGGAGCGCTGGCCCGCTGCCGACGCCGTGATCGACGGCACCGGCAAGTACGTCATGCCCGGCATCGTCAACACCCACATGCACTGGCACGAAGAGCGCGTGGGGCCAATTACGATCCAGTACGAACGCGACCTCTACCTGGCGGCCGGCGTGACCACTGCGCGCGAGGTGGGCGGGAACTTCGAGAAGACCAGGCAGTGGCGTAGCGAGAGCGCCGCGCATGCCATCGTGGCGCCGCTGATCGTGCTCTATCCGATGCTCACGGACCTCCTCCAGGCCGGCGAACCCGCACCGGTCACGCCCGACCAGTGGCGCGCGCTCGTGCGCCGCGCCAAGGAGCGGGGCGCCGATGGCATCAAGTTCATCGGGCCGATGGACAAGGATCAGACCGCCGCCGCGCTCGACGAGGCCCGGAAGGTCGGGTTGCCGACCACCGTACATGTCGCGGTCGGCGAAGCCACGGCGCGCGACTTCGTGGACGGCGGGGTGAATTGCATCGAGCACTTCTACGGGGTGCCCGACGCGGCGCTCGACGCGCCTCAGGACTTCCCGCCCGACATGAATCTCTGGAACGAGATCCACAGATTCGGCCGCGCCGGCGAGCTCTACACGCAGCGGAGCCTGAATCCCGAGAAACTCTCGGCGCTGCTCGACGACATGGTGGCCAGGCACGTGGCCTGGAGCCCCACGTTCTCGACCTACGAGGCGACGCGCGACCTGATCAAGGCACAGAACCTGCCCTGGTACAAGGACTACCTGCACCCGTCGCTCGAGGCGTACTACAAGCCGTCCATGACGCGGCACGGCACCTTCTGGATCGGCTGGACGGCCACCGAGGAGAACGCCTGGAAGAAGAACTACGAGGTATGGATGGCCACCGTGCTCGCGTTCGGCCGAAAGGGCGGCCTGATTTCGACCGGCGACGACTCGGGCTTCCTCTATGGCTCGATGTACGGCTTCGGGATCTCCCGCGAACTCGAACTGCAGCAGGAAGCCGGCTTCTCCCCGCTCGAAGTGCTCACGCATGCCACGTGGAACGGCGCCAAAGTGCTCGGCCTCGACGGCACGCTCGGCCGCATCCGCCCGGGCTACACCGCCGATCTGCTGGTCATCAACGGGAACCCGCTCGAGAACCTGCGCGTGATGAATCCGTACGGCACGGATCTGATGGCATACGAGGGCAAGGTCATCAGCAACTTCTCGGGGATGGTGAGGCCGGAAGACCCGAAGGTCACGCTGCTACACGGCGGAGGCATCGAGTGGACGATCAAAGACGGCATCCCGTATCACGTTCCCACGCTGATGGCGGAGGTGAAGGCGATGGTGGCGAAGGCGCGGGCCGAAAGGAAGTAGTCCGTCGTGGCGAGGGAACCGTGAGCCTGGTCGGGCTCGCGGCGCTGCTGACGAGCGTGCTGCTGGTGGCCGCACCGAGCGATGCCGTTCCGTGTGAGAACCTCGCGACCCTGGGGCTGCAAAATGCCCGGATCACTGCCGCCATCGCCATACCGCCGGGAGCGTTCACTCCGCCCGGCTCTCCCGCTGGCCCGCCCGACCCGGCGCTGGCCAATCTTCCTGCGTTCTGCCGCGTCACGGCCTCTTTGACGCCTACGCCTGATTCCGACATTGCAATCGAAGTGTGGCTCCCGGTCCAGGGATGGAACGGCAAGTTGCAGTCGGTCGGCAACGGCGGATGGGCCGGCGTGATTCCGTATGGCGCGCTGGGCGCAGCGCTCGCCAGCGGTTACGCCAGCGCGGCAACCGACACGGGACACGTGGGCAACACCGCCGCGTTCGTGCCGGGCCACCCTGAGAAGCTCGTTGACTACGGCTGGCGCGCCGTTCACGAGATGACATTGGCGGCAAAGACCATCCTGTCGGCGTTCTTCGGCCGTGAGGCCAGACGATCGTATTGGA
>JBDTWC010000115.1:0-6982 GCA_040006875.1 Acidobacteriota bacterium
ACGTTCAAGGCCGGGGCGAGTTACTACGGCATCAGCGACCTCGAGGCCCTGGCGCACGACACCCACAAGTTCGAGTCGCACTACATGGATCGGCTGGTCGGTCCGTATCCCGCGATGCAGGCGGTCTATCGCGAGCGCTCGCCGATCCACGCCGTTGACCGGCTGAACTGCGCGCTCATCCTGCTGCAGGGCCTCGACGACAAGGTCGTGCCGCCGAACCAGTCGGCGATGATGGCCGAGGCCGTGCGCAAGAAAGGGTTGCCGGTGGCCTACGTGACCTTCGCCGGCGAGCAGCACGGCTTCCGCAAAGCTGAGAACATCGTGCGCGCGCTCGAATCCGAGCTGTATTTCTACGGGAAGGTGTTCGGCTTCACGCCGGCCGATACGCTCACGCCCGTGGCGATCGACAACCTCGAGTAGGCCAGCTCTCGGGGCTCGAGTCCCGGAGGATCCGGACCTGGCCGCTAGAACTTGACCGTGACGCCAGCCGTGGCGCGCCAGAAGTCGAATTTGGGCAGCGGCAGGTCGCCCAGGTTGACGATGTCCTTCCACGACACGTCGCCGGTCTGGAAGTGGCGCAGGTCGGCGCGGAAGCCGAAGTTGCGCGTCGGCAGCAGATAGACGCCGCCGCCGAGGTTCCAGCCCACGTCCTTGGCGCTGGCGCTCACGATGTTGCCGAAGATCGGCACGTTGACATCGCCGCTCACCCGGACCACGCCCACGCCGGCCGAGCCGTAGGGCTGAATGGGACCGGTGGGCACGCGCAGCACGAGGTTGCCCATGTAGGTGGTGAGGTTCGCCTTCACGTTCACCACGTCGATGTTCTCGAGCGCGCCGAGAGAGATGCGCGCAGCTTCGAACTCGATGCCGAGCAGGCCACCGAAGGTGACCGCCGCGCCGTAGGTGCCCTTGTTGGTGTCGTTGATCCGCGTGCCGCCGCCGAAGGCCGTGGCGCGCAGGTCGGCCGCAGCCGTGTGCGGCGTCAGCAGGGCGGCGAGGGCGGCCGCGAGGATCCAGGAGCCGCGAGTTGTGTTCGTCATGCCTCCACTGTAGAACACCGGTCGCCGATCCACAGTCGAGCCGCCGGCGGCACCCGCCAGCCGCGCCAGCCGACTGAGCAGGAACATCCATCGCGGTGAACTCGTATCCGGCTCCATGACCGAGCTGCGCCTCGCCCTCCGCATGGTGCGTCGTCAGCCCATGACCGCCGTGCTGGCGGTGGCGGCGCTGGGCCTCGGCATCGGCCTCACGACGCTCATGTTCAGCATCCTGAACGGCGCCGTGCTGCGCGGACTGCCGTTCGAGCATTCCGAGCGCATCCTGCACATCGCCCCCTTCGACCTCAAGGCCGACGACGACTTCCCGGCCTCGCAGTGGGAGTTTGCGGAGTGGCGCACCCGGCAGGCGCATTCGTTTGAAGACCTGGCCGGCTTCTACATCGGCAACGCCAACGTGGTCGGGCCAGACGGCACGCCCGAGCGCTATCGCGCCGCCTGGATCACCCCCAACACCTTCGGCCTGCTGCGCGCGCGCCCGGGCCTGGGCCGCGACTTCGACCAGGCGTCGGGCCGGCTCGGCGCCGAGCCCACCGCCATCATCAGCGACCGGCTGTGGCGCGACCGCTTCGAGCAGCGCGCCGACGTGCTCGGCCAGACGATGCGCGTGAACGGCGTCAGCACCGTGGTCGTCGGCGTCATGCCGCCCAGGTTCGCGTTCCCCGTCACGCAGGACCTGTGGCTCGCGCTGGCCATCGATCCGGCTCGTGAGGGCACCACCGATCGCCCTGGTCTCGAGGTCATCGGACGCCTGCGGGCGGATGTCTCGCGCGCCCAGGCCGCCGCCGAGATGGCCGCCATCGAGGCCCAACTCGTCGCCGACGACCCGGTGAAGCGCGTCGGCATCACCGCCGAGGTGAAGACCTACGTGGAGGAGTTCATCGGCCGCCAGACGGTGCAGTTGCTCACCATGATGCTGGCCGCGGTGCTGCTCGTGCTCGTCATCGCCTGTGTCAACGTGGCCAATCTCGTTCTGGCCCGTGCTGCCGACCGCACGCGCGAGGTTGCCGTGCGCACAGCGCTCGGCGCCACGCGGACGCAGATCGTGCGGCAGACGCTCGGCGAGGTGCTGGTGCTGGCGGTCGCCGGCGCCGCACTCGGGCTTGCGCTTGCCTGGGCCGGCATCGCGCTGTTCAATCGCGGCATCGCCGCCACCAACCCGCCCTTCTGGCTCGACATCCGCATCGACAGCACGGTGCTGCTCTTCGTCACCGGCATCACCGTGCTCTCGGCGCTGGTCGCGGGTCTCGTGCCGGCGCTGCGCGCCTCGCGCAGCGACGTGGCGCCGCTGCTCAACGACGAGGGCCGCGGCTCGACCAGCGTGAAGATCGGACGCCTGTCGCGGGCACTGGTGGTGGCCGAGATGGCGCTGTCGTTCGCCCTGCTGGTCGTGTCGGCCCTGGTCATCCAGAGCATCCTCAACGTGACGCGCTACGACGCCGGCTTCGCGACCACCGATGTGTTCGCCGCGCGCCTCAGCCTGCCGGCGAGCGACTACGTCGATGCGGCCAGCCAGGCCCGCTTCGCTGACGCCGTGCAGGAGCGCTTGCGCGCGCTGCCCGGCGTGGTGACTGCGGCGCTCAGCACCAGCCTGCCGCCGGGCGCGCCGGAAGAGTCCGTGGCGCTGCCTGGGCACGACTATCCCGACGACCACGCCTATCCCCAAGCGCGGGTGCAGGCGGTGTCGGCGTCGTTCTTCGACGTGCTGCGCATCCGTCCGCACCAGGGGCGGGTCTTCACGCCGGGCGACACGGGCGACGCCCCGAAGGTGGCCGTCGTCAGCGACACCTTCGCGCGCACCCACTATCCCGACGGCGCCGTGGGCCGTCAGATGCGCGTCGTGCGCGGCACCGCGATCGAGTGGCGCACCATCGTGGGCGTCGTGCAGGACGTCTACCAGGTGGATCTCGGACCGTCGGTGGCCGCCGGCGTCTACCTGCCGCTGGCGCAGGCTCCGAGCGCCGTGCTCAACCTGCTCGTGCACACGCAGGGCGATCCGCTGGCGCAGACCGCGCCGGTGCGTCAGGCCGTAGCGAGTCTCGACCGCAACCTGCCGATCTTCAATCCCACGACCATCCAGAAGAACCTCGACGCCGCCAATTGGGGCTGGCGCGTGTTCGGCACGCTGTTCACTGTGTTCGGCGCGGCCGCCCTGTTCCTGGCCACGGTGGGTCTCTACGGCGTGATGGCGTTCTCGGTGAGCCGGCGCACGCCGGAGATCGGCGTGCGCATGGCCGTAGGCGCCGACAGCGGCGACGTGATGCGGATGGTGCTCACGCAGGGCGCCTGGCAGGTGGGCCTCGGCATCGGCGCGGGTCTCGGCGTGGCCGTGCTCCTGTCGCGCGCCATGCAGTCGATGTTCTTCCAGGTCGGCCCGTACGATCCGCGCGCCTTCGCCATCGTGGCCGGCCTGCTGCTCGTCATCGGACTGGCTGCGGCGTTCGTGCCGGCGCGGCGGGCTGCGCGTGTCGACCCGATGACCGCGCTGCGGACGCCGTGACGGAACCCGGCCGAGGGCGTGGCGGCGCCACCCGGCCGGAGACGTGAGCGCGAACTACTGCCGCGTGACGCCCGACAAGTCGGCGACGATGCCGGCGTTGCCGGGAACTCCATTGAACGTCAGGGAGTAGGCAAGATTGCCGGTCATTGCGTTCCCAGAGATCGACGTGTTCCACGAGGTGATGACGGAAGTGAAACCTTGGTTGTCTCTGAGCGTGCCCGTCAGCGTCACGGTGCTGCCGGCGACCGTGCCGGTCACCGGCCCGGTTGGTCCACCCAGGTTGGCGGTGCCCGCTACCGTGTTACCCGATTGGGTCAAGGTGACCGAGAAGGTCAGGCCCGCGCCCACCTTGTAGGCGCCGCGCGCCGCGCCGCAGATCAGGTCTTGCACCGATCCGGTGCCGTTGCACTGGGTGATGGTGTGCGCGCCAGACCACGTGCCGGTGAAGGTCGCCGACGCAGAGGCCGTCACGGCGATCGTGTTGCTACCTGAGGTCTGATCGCCGTTCACCGCGAGGGTGCCGCTGAACGACCCTGCGGCCGTGGGCGAGAACCGCACCGACACGCTCTGCGACCCGCCAGCGGCGATGGTGCCGCTCGTCCAGCTCGCGCTGGTGATGGCGGCCAGCCCGCCGCTGATGCTCAGGCCGCTGACGGTGAGCACGGCCGTGCCGGTATTGGCAATCGTGAACGACAGATCGCGTGACGACCCGACCGCTACGTCGCCGAACGCGAGGTTGCCGGAGACGCCGACGATGCGCGTAGGCGTCGTATTCGAAGGCGTCGGCGACGTCGGTGTCGAACTGCCTCCGCCACACGCGGTGGCGATGACGGTCAGGGCGAGGGCCAGCGATAGCCGTCGCAGCGAGGCCACGGCGGCCTGTGAACGAGTGCTCATCGAAATCTCCAGATTGGGGGCTGGGAACGAGTAGGGCCGTCCCGTAACCGGAACGGGTCGCGCGAGTCTAGACTGCCGCCGCGGCCGCGGCCAACAGAAATCGGCGGCGTCCAGGAGTACCATCGGCGCGTGAAGAAGTTCCTGGCCGGTTGCCTGGTGGCCGCCGTGCTGCTCAGCGCCATCGCCGGCGTGGTGCTCTACTACGCGTGGGGCTTCGTACGGCCGGTGGTCGATACGGTCACGCAGGTGACCGCGGGCGTGAAGCAACTCGGCGGACTGGCCGACATCGAAACGGACCTGGCCACGAGCGGGCCGTTTGCGGCGCCGGTCAGCGACGAGCTCACTTCGGCGCAGCTCGATCGTTTCCTGCGCGTGCACACCCAGGTGAAGACCGCGCTCGGTGAGCGCGCCGAGGCGTTCACCACCAAGTACCGCGAGCTGTCGCGCACGCTGCCCGACGGCACGGTCGTGGTGCCGACGCTGCCGCAGTTGCTCGGCGGCCTATCGGACTTGTCGGCCGTCTACCTCGATGCCAAACGCGCGCAGGTCGCCGCCATGAACGGCGAGCGCTTCTCGCGCGCCGAGTTCTCGTGGGTGCGAATGCGCGTCTACCAGGCCGCCGGACTCGACGCCGTGCGCTACGATGCGCGCGACCTCGAGCAGCTCATCAAGACCATGGCGGACGGGGCGCAGGTATCCGCGCCCGCGCTGCAACTGCCGGATGTGCCGGCGAAGAATCGCGCGCTCGTGAAGCCGCACGCCGCCGAACTCGCCAAGTGGCTCGGCTTGGCCGTGTTCGGCCTCTAGACGATACTCGCCGCGCCGCGCCTCTCACGGCTTGCGAAGTCGAGCAGGGCGTTCACCGGTTCGGCTGACTCCCACGCCACCGCTACCCCGACGGCGATGTCCTCACCGAGCAGCACCTCGCCAAACGCGCCGCCACCCCAGGGGGGATGCAGCGCCGCCTGCAGGCCCGGACACGCCTCGTCCATCTGGCGGCACGGCCGCGTCTCGCCGAAAATCCGTACTCGCGCGGCACCGATGCGGAGCACGCGACCGCGGGAGCCGGTCAGGTCCACGCCGCTGACCAGCAGGTTGGCGCGGCGAATGGCCGGGTCGGGAGGTCCGGGCAGGTGCGCGGTCAGCGCGCTCCAGCGATCGAGGGCCAAGAGCGTGACTTGACGGCGTCCGCCCTGGTTGGCGTCGCCGCGTACGCCGCGTCCGGCCACGAGCGTGGCCGCGCTGACTCGATCCATCGGTCCGCGATGGGCCCGCTTCACCCAGATGCCGAGCAGTTCCCCCATGTCCGGTTGCGCCTCCGCGTCGGGAACATTGTAGCGGTGACGGCGCGGGGGCAAGGGGTCTATGCTTAGCGTTCTCGTGTCTGCTCATCCATCCCCCGATCGCCTGCCGACGCACATCGAACATGTGAGTGGCCTAGACGCACTCCCGTTGGTCACGAGGGCGCTCACCCGTTTCGAGCCGGCCGTGCTGCTGACGTCGGAAGGGCTCGGCGCGATTCACGCCCCGCTCGGCCACGACGGGCCGGAGGGCCGGAAGCTCTGGTTCCTGGCCGATGCGCGCACCGTGCTCGACTGGGAGGCGAACCGGCGCCATGTGGTGACGCTGACCTTCCAGAGCGCTGACGAGCGTGTCTTCCTGACGATCTCGGGCAAGGCCGAGGTGATCACCGATCACGCCGCCACCGCCAGGATGTGGCGGCCGGCGTTCAAGCGCTGGTTTCCCGGCGGGCCCAGCGACCCGCGCCTGCTGCTCGTGCAGTTCTCGCCTTACGACGCCGAGTTCTACGAGGCCAGCGATGGCCGCGTGACGGCGCACCTCACGCACTGAACCTGGCCGCGACTCAGCGCGTATTGATGCGCACGCCGCCGTTGACGGTGCGTAGTTTGAGCAGCGGACCGCCGCTGCCGAGCGTGGTGCGCAGCTCACGGCCGCGGCGATCCGGCGTGGTGAGCGGCAGGTCGGTGCGGATGCCGCCGTTCACGGTGTGCACTTCGAGCGCGGCGGAGTAGTTGGCGGGCACCGCCAGCGTGACGCCCCCGTTGGTGGTCTCGACGTCGAGCCCGGCGCCCTGCCACGAGGTCCCGGCCAGGCGCACGGTGACGCCGCCGTTGCGCGTCGTGCCCACGACCTGACCGCTCATCTCGTCGAGGGTCACGCCGCCGTTCTCGGTGGTGAAGCGCGACTCTCCGTGCATGGCGCGCACCGCGATGCCGCCATTGCGCGCCGACAACGCCAGCGCGGTGGCGCGCGGCGCCCAGATCCGGAAGCTGACCGACCAGCCGCTGCGGCGCTCGCCGTCGCTGTGCGCGGGGCCTTCCGCGCCGACGCTGGTGCCGGCCGCGCGCACCTGCACCGCCGGCAGCAGCGCTTTGGCCTCCGCGTCGGTGTCACCGTAGGTCTGCACCACCGCACGCACCAGCACATCGGGCTGGTCCCAGCCTTCGACGCGGATGCCGCCGTTGGGCGAGGCATCGACGGTCAGCGCGCCGACCGGCGCGGTCAGGCG
>JBDTWC010000116.1:0-6950 GCA_040006875.1 Acidobacteriota bacterium
GACGTGCACTACGCCGCCGCGCACCACTACGACCCGGCCCGCGCGCGCTTCACCGAGTTCGACCCGTTCTGGGAGTTCGTGGCCGGTCCGCTGCACGCCGGCACCTTCGGCCCGAACGATCTCGACCCGACCTTCGGGCCCGAGGTGCGCTTTCTCGGCATCCCGCCCGGGATGAAGCCGAATCGGCCGCCGAGCGACGGTCTCCAGTTCTTCGGCCGGCTGGTCGTCGACGGCGTGACCGAGGCTCTGCGCGCCAGTCTCCACAATCGCGATGGCCGCGAGATCTACACCGTGACGTTGCCGCCCGGCCGACGGCGGTGACGGCGCGAGCGACGGCCCTGGTCAACTACGTCCTCTACCAGGCCGGTTGGTTCGCCGCGGTTGGTGGCGCCGCCCTTGGCCACGGCACCGTCGGCGCGCTCATCGCCGCCGCCCTCATCGCCGGGCACATGACGCTGGCGCGCGATCGCCTTGAAGAAGCGCGGTTGCTGGTCATCACCACGCTCACTGGCTTGGCCGTGGAGGCGTGGCAACTGCACGCGGGCACTTATGTGACGCTGGGCGGCGCGCCGGCCGGTCAGGTGCCGCCGCTGTGGCTGCTGGCGCTGTGGGCGCAGTTTGCCACCACCTTTCGATACAGCCTGCGCCGTGTGCTCGCGCGTCCGGCCGCCTCGATCGCGTTCGGCGCGCTGGGCGGGCCGATCGCGTTCATCGCCGGCGCACGACTCGGGGCCGTCACGCTCACGACGCCGCTGTGGCCAGGATTGCTGCGCCTCGCCGTCGGCTGGATGCTCGCCCTCGCTCTCTTCGCATGGGCCACGCGACGGGCGCGCGACCGGGAACCTTCGCGCTATGGCTGGCGGTGATCGGCGCGCTGGCCGAGTAGCGCCGCGACCTCCGCCACGAGCGCGGCCCGGGTGACCGGCTTGTGGAGGAGCGTGGCGTTGGGCCCGGTGGCGGCGGTCGCGTCGAGCTGCTCGGCGTAGCCCGACACGTAGAGCACCTTGATGTCGGGCCGACGTGCCCGTAGCGCGCTAGCCAGCGCCGGACCGCTCAGGTTGGGCATTACCACGTCGGTGATGACCAGGGCAATATCGTCGGCGCGCGTGTCGAAGGTGTCGAGCGCAGCGCGGCCGTCGCTGGCCTCGATCACGGTGTAGCCGGCCTTCTCGAGAAAACGCGCGAACAGGTGGCGCACTTCGGGATCGTCCTCGACCAGCAACACCGTGGTCCCCGCAGTCGGCGGCGGGGCCTGCGCCAGCGTGTCGTGACGCAACCGGCGCGGGCCCACCGGCGCATCGACCATGGGCAGCAGCACGTGCACCGCCGTGCCGGCGCCGGGCGCCGTGTCGATCCACGTGTAGCCGTCGCTCTGCTTGACGATGCCGTAGACCATCGACAGGCCCAGGCCGCTGCCCTTGGTGCTGTCCTTGGTGGTGAAGAACGGCTCGAAGGCCTGTCCGGCGGTGTCTTCATCCATGCCGCAGCCGGTGTCGCGCACCGACAGCAGCACCCACGCCCCGGGCGGCACCCGCACCGGCAGCGAGGGGTGGGCCCACGGCTCTTGCAGGTCGAAGTTGCTGGTGGCGATCTCGAGCGTGCCGCCGGTGGCCATGGCGTCGCGGGCGTTGATGGCGAGGTTGAGCACGACCTGTTCGAGCTGGCCGGGATCGACTTTGACCGGGCGCAGGTCCGGCGCCAGCGTGGTCACAAACCGCACGTCCTCACCGATGACGCGCGTCAGCATGCGCTCGAGCGCATGCACGGTCACGTTCAGATCGAGCACTTCGGGTACCAGCAACTGCCGTCGTCCGAACGCGAGCAGCTGCCGGGTCAGCGACCCGGCCCGATCGGTGGCGTTACGGATGCTGCCGAGTAGACGTCGCCGCCCCGGCGCATCGAGCACCTCGTTGCCCAGCGCTTCGGCCTGACCGCTGATCACCTGCAGCAGGTTGTTGAAGTCGTGGGCCACACCGCCGGCGAGGCGGCCGAGGGCGCCGATCTTCTGCGAGCGGCGCAGTTGCTCGGTGAGGTCCTTGTTGTCCTGGAGCGCCTGCTCGAGGCGGCGCCGCTCCGTGACGTCGCGAATCGTGGCCAGGAGGCGGCCGCGGAGGTGGAGCGGGACCAGCGAGACCTCGACCGGGAACTCGACCCCATCGGCCCGACGGCCGGTTGCTTCGCGCCGTGGGGTCGGACTGGGCGGCGCGAACCTGCCGCCCGCACCGAGCTCGCGCGGCGGCGACACCCAGGCGTCGAGTCGCGAGCCGACGAGCGTGGTCGATGGTGCCGCAAGCAAGCGGGCGAGCGCCGCGTTCACGTGCTCGATGTGTCCATCGGCATCGACGACGGCCACGCCTTCGTTGACTGCGTCGATGGGCACACTGGTCGCGAGCACTGCGGTCGCGCGCCGATGCAGGCGCGGACGCGCGGCGTCGGGGGTGCCCGGGACCGTGGATCCGCTGGCGGTGGCGGTCGCCGGTTCGATCCGCCACGCGCGTTCGAACGGCGTCATGCGCAGCGGCCTGGTCGCAGGGCGGGAGTCGGGCGGGCGAGCCGCGGTTGCGGCGTCGGGTGCGGCGAGGGGGCCGGGTACGATCGAGCCGACCTGTGGCGGTCCGAGCCGGGGCGCGGATCCGTCACCTGCACCGGGCCCGGCGTCCCGCGTCCGGTTCGCCATGTGCCTGCTCCGCCTGGGCTGTTCACCTGTCCCTCTATGCCGGCCAATCGGCGGGGAGACGCGCCAACTTGAATCGATTCTCCCGGCTCAGGGCAGCGGCGGGGCAGATTCGGTGCCAGGCACAAGCAGGGCCGCCACCTGGCGCAGCAGCGCCAGCCGGGTGACGGGCTTCTGGAGGTAGGCCATTTCGTCCGGCGTCCCTGGGGTCAACTCGAGCTGCTCGGCGTGGCCCGAGACGAAGATCACTTTGAGGCGCGGATTGCGGGCGCGCAGCGTCGCCGCCAGCGCCGGACCGCCGATGTGGGGCATGACGACGTCGGTGACGAGCACGTCGATGTCGGCCTGGCGCGCGTTGAACGCCTCGACCGCGTCGCTGCCATCGGCTGCTTCGACCACGTCGTGGCCGGCCTGCCGAAGGAAGGTCGAGAAGAGCGCGCGCACTTCCGGGTCGTCTTCCACCAGCAGGATGCCGCCGCGCGGCGCCGCTGGCGGCGTCGAGCGCGCGCGATCGGCGCGCCGCGCCCCTGCGGGTGCGGCGGCGGCTCGCGCCGGCAGCAGGAGATGCACGGTGGTACCCGCGCCCGGCGTCGAGTCGATCCACGTATAGCCGCCGCTCTGCTTGACGATGCCGTAGACCATCGACAGGCCGAGGCCGCTGCCGTGGGTCGCGTCCTTGGTGGTGAAGAATGGCTCGAAGGCCTGCGCTGCGGTGTCGGCGTCCATGCCGCTGCCGGTGTCGCGCACGGTCACGAGCACCCACGCACCGTCGGGAACCGTCACCGGCAGTGACGGCGTCGACCACGCCACCGCGCGCCGTTGGTTGGCGGTCGCCAGTTCGAGCAGGCCGCCAGTGGGCATGGCGTCGCGGGCGTTCAGCACCAGGTTCAGCAGGACCTGCTCGATCTGACCCGGATCGACCGTGACCGTGGCGAGATCGGGCGCGAGCACGCTCACAAACTGGATGTGCTCACCGATGACGCGGCTCATCATCCGCTCCATCGACCGCACGGTGACGTTGAGATCGACGACCTCCGGCACCAGCACCTGGCGCCGGCCGAAGGCGAGCAGCTGCCGGGTGAGCGAGGCGGCGCGGTCGGTGGCGCCGCGAATCGTGCGCAGCAGCCGCCGGCGGGTTGCCGGATCGAGCTGGTCGGCGCCGAGCGCATCGGCGTAACCGCCAATCACCTGCAACAGGTTGTTGAAGTCGTGCGCCACGCCGCCGGCCAGGCGGCCGAGCGCGCCGATCTTCTGGGCGCGGCGCAACTGCTCGGTCAGGTCGTGCACCTCACGCTGGGCGTCTTCGACCCGCTGGCGGTCGGTGCGGTCGCGGATCCGGCGGGAACTCCGTGCCGTCGGACCGCCGGCCGGTGACGGCGGCGGCATCGAGCGACCCGTCGCTGTCGGGCGAGCCCGTCGGACGCAGCCACGTGCCGATGGGGTGACCCGCCATGAGTTCGGCGGGCATGCCGACCAGCTCGGCGAGACAGCGGTTCGCGAAGCGGATTCGGCCCTCGCTGTCGATGACGGCCACGGCCCCCGACACGGCATTGGCGAGCAACTCAGCGGGGACGTGGTTCACGCCGCCGCGGCGTCCACTGGCGAGATGGAGCGGAACGCCGTCCGATCCCAGCCCCGGTTTGGAGCCGGACGCCGACGAGCGTCCGTTCGACCCGTCCATCAACGCGTCAGCCCTCGAACATGCTCTCGGTCGAGCGCACCTGTTCGTCGACGTCGTTCACGAGATCTTCAGCTTCGCTGAGCAGGGTCACGCGCTGCGCCAACGGCAGGGGCAGCACGAGCGTCTCGATCGACACCGGCGCTTTCATCTCGTAATCCGAGGGCGGCGTCACCCAGAATCCCATCCACTCGGCTAGGCGGCAGGCCACGCCGACGCGCGCCAGCAAGTCGCTGGGACCCACGGCCGCGGGGTTGTGATGGTGGAGCGCGATGTCCTGGAAGACCTGCGGCAGCAGCAGCTGCTGCGTGAACCAGTGGCCGGCTTCGCAGTGGTCCATGCCGAGCAAGTCGCGTTCGAGCGCCAGCAACTCGACTCCGCGCGCATCGGCGGTGTCGAGGAAGGCCGGATACTGCTTCGGATGGGCCACGACGAGCGCCAGCCGGCCGATGTCGTGCAGTAGCCCCGCGGAGTAGGCGTCGGCGGCACTGCCGCCCAGGCGCAGGGCGATCTGCTCCGAGGTCGCCGCGCACGCCAGGTTGTGCCGCCAGCAGCGCTGCACGGCCGGCAGGCGCAGGGCCTGACCAAGAAAACGGCGCAGGCCGATCGTGGCCGCCAGGGCCCGGATGCGGCCGAGGCCGAGCAGGGTCGTGGCGTGCTGGATGCTGGTCACCTCGCCGCGCACGCCGTAGTAGGCGGTGTTGGCGGCGCGCAGCACCTCGGCGGCGATGGTGGCGGCGGCCGAGATCGTCGCGGCCACTTCGTTGAGCGCCACCTGCTCCTTGGCGAGCAAGCCGAGCAGGTTGACCGCTACGGTCGGGATCGGCGGCAGCTCGCAGTTGCGGGCCAGCAGTCGCGCCTTGGCCGGCGCGGCCGGGCGAGGGTCGATGTCGGTGGCGAGCCTGACTGTCTGTCCGTTGATGTCCACCGTATCCTCGTCTGGAGGAATCGGCCATCTCCGGTCTGACTTCAATCGCCGCCGGCTACGGGTCAGGCGCTCGGATTCGCGCCGCCCAGCAGCGCCGCGAGGTGTTTCAGGAGTGCGCCGCGGGTGACCGGCTTGGCCAGGTGGATGGTGTTCGGCTCCGGCCCGCCGAGTTCGAGCGGTTCGGTGTAGCCGGACACATAGAGCACCCGCACGTTGGGCCGCCGGGCCCGCAGCGCGCTGACCAGGGCCGGCCCGCTCACATTTGGCATCACCACGTCGGTCATCACGACGTCGATGGCGTCGGCCTGCCGCTCGAAGGTCTCGAGCGCCTCCTGGCCATCGGCGGCCTCGACCACCGCATAGCCGCCGTCGCGCAGGAAGGCCGAGAAGAGCGAGCGCACTTCCGGGTCGTCTTCGACCAGCAGCACGGTGCCGCCCGGGGTCTCGGGTCGCGCTGGCCCCGCCGGGTCGTCGCGTTGCGCCGCCGGCGCCTCTTCGTCGACGGCCGGGAGCAGCACGTGCACACTCGTGCCCGCGCCGGGTGCCGTTTCGATCCAGGTGTAGCCGCCGCTCTGCTTGACGATGCCGTAGACCATCGACAGGCCGAGCCCGCTGCCCCGGCTCGCGTCCTTGGTCGTGAAGAACGGCTCGAAGGCCTGATTTGCCGTCTCGGGGTCCATGCCGCTGCCGGTGTCGAGCACCGAGATGAGCACCCACGCGCCGGCCGGCACGGTGACCGGCAGCGCGGGATGACTCCAGCCATCGGGCAGCACGAAGTTGGCGGTTGCGATCTCGAGCGTGCCGCCGTCGGGCATGGCATCGCGGGAGTTGAGCGCGAGGTTGAGCACGACTTGCTCGATCTGCCCAGGGTCGACCTTGACGCGGCGCAGATCCGGCGCGAGCGAGCTGACAAACTGCACGTCCTCGCCGATGACGCGGGTCAGCATGTGCTCGAGCGACAGCACCGTGACGTTGAGATCGAGCACCTGCGGGACCAGGACCTGGCGGCGCCCGAAGGCGAGCAGCTGCCGCGTGAGGGACGCGGCCCGATCGGTGGCGCGCTGGATGCGGCGCAGCAGACGGCGGCGCGACGCCAGGTCGAGCGAGTCGGCGCCGAGTGCCTCGGCGTAGCCGCCGATGACCTGCAGCAGGTTGTTGAAGTCATGAGCCACGCCGCCCGCCAGGCGGCCGAGAGCGCCGATCTTCTGCGAGCGTCGCAGCTGCTCGGCGAGGTCGCGATTGTCGCGCAGGGTGTCTTCGGCCGTCTGCCGCCACGTCCGGTCGCGCACGGTCATGAACACCGGTGCGCCAGGGCCGCGTCCGGCCGGGAAGAACTGCAGGTCGAGCGGCACGGGCAGCCCGTCGCCGGTGCGAATCGTGGTGGTGAGTGTGGGCGGCCCCGAGGTGGCGTCCGCGGGTGCGAGCGAGGAGCCTTCCGGCAAGACGTCGAGCAGATGGGTGCCCTCGGCCGAGTTCACCGACGCGAAGCCGAACAGCCGCACCAGCGCCGGATTGGCGGCGCGCACGTGGCCTTCGTGGTCGATGAGCGCCGCGCCTTCATCCAGATGATCGAAGAGCAGGCGCCAGGTCACGTCGGCGGTGGCATCGCCAGGGGTGGCCGCCGCGCCCGCGTCATCGGCGGTCTGCGCCAGGGTCAGTCGCAGCCAGTC
>JBDTWC010000117.1:0-6940 GCA_040006875.1 Acidobacteriota bacterium
AGCTCATCGTCATCCGCGCAGGCCGCGGCCCGGCCACCCTTGGCGATCTCGAGATCCCGGTCTCCAGCGGTGCCATTCTCTACGTGCCGAAAAGGGGTCTGGCACGGGCTCCGCAACACCGGTGCAGACACGCTCGGCATGAGCGCGGTCTACTCGCCGCCCGGCTTCGAGCAGTCGTTCAAAGACTCGTTGCGCCCGAACCGCACGCCAGCGGAGATGGCGGCGAACCGCAAACAACACGGCATCGTGTATCGCGATCGCTGAGCCGGCCAAGGCACTGGGCGCGCGCAAGCATGGCCAGCCACGTGCGTCTGCCTCGCACCGCGGCCCGGTTCGTGCAGTGCCTCGGAGCGGGGCCCCTCGGCCCGCGATCTGGAGGCGATATGAGCAAGTTGCTCCTCATCTGTGGCACGTTGACGCTTACCGCTGGCACCTCGCTCCTGGCGCAGAGCCGTCCAGCAACTCGCACTCCGCCTGAAGCGGAGAAGCCCGTGGCTGGAGTGGTCGCGTCGATTGTGCTGACCGGCTGCCTCGAGCGGTGGAGCGACGCGGCCATGAAAACTGGCGCGGCCGCCGACACGGCGCCGGCCGGGGCCGAGTTCGTGCTGACCACGGTGGACGGCAACATCACGCCACCGGCCGGAGCGGCCGGGCGCGAGAAGACCGCGCCCAAGGCGCGCTACCTGCTGCTCTCCAGCCCCACGATGAACTACGCCCAGCACGTGAACCACATCGTGAAGGTGGTCGGTTCGATCGCGCCGCAGCCAGCGGAAGGCGCCTCAGTGGCCGACCGAATCGCGGAACCCGGCCGCGCCGAGACCAATCTGCCGGCCGGGCCGACCTCGGAGGCGTATCGCCTCAACCTGGTCGAAGTCGCGTCGCTCACCATGGTCGCGAAGACCTGCGGCAAGTAGCGGACTACACCGGCAAGCCGGCGAACTGGCTCTGATACAACGCCGCGTAGCGACCGCCGGCGGCGAGCAGCGCGTCGTGCGAGCCGGTCTCCACGATCCGGCCATGCTCCATCATCAAGATCACGTCGGCAGTGCGAATCGTCGACAGGCGATGGGCGATCACGAAGGTCGTCCGGCCGCGCATCAACTGGGCCATCGCGGCCTGAATCAGTACCTCGGTGCGCGTGTCCACGCTGCTCGTCGCCTCATCGAGGATCAGGATGGCCGGATCGGCCAGGAACGCGCGCGCGATGGTGAGGAGCTGCTTCTGTCCCTGCGACAGGTTGGTCGCTTCCTCGTTGATCACGGTGGCGTAGTTCTCGGGCAGGGTGCGGATGAAGTGGTCGGCCTGCGCCGCCCGCGCCGCCTGCACGATCGCCTCGTCGCTGGCGTCTTCCCGCCCGTAGGCGATGTTGTCGCGGATGGTGCCGGAGAACAGCCACGTGTCCTGCAGCACCATGCCGAACAGCCGGCGCAGCGGGCCGCGCGCCAGGTCGCGAATGTCCAAGCCGTCGACCCGGATGGCGCCAGCGTTCACGTCGTAGAAACGCATCATCAGGTTGACCATCGTGGTCTTCCCAGCTCCGGTGGGCCCGACGATGGCCACCGTCTGCCCCGGGGAGACCACGAGATTCATGTCCTCGATGAGCGGCGCATCGGCCTGGTAGCTGAACGCCACGTGCTCGAAGCGCAGGTCGCCGCGCGGCGCGATCGGCGCCGCCACGCGGGCTACGTCCGCGGGTTCCTCGACTTCGTCGAGCAACTCGAAGACGCGCTCGGCCGAGGCCACGGTCAGCTGGATGGTATTGGCGATGCTGCTCAACTGCGTGATCGGCATCGAGAACTGCCGGCTGTACTGGATGAACGCCTGCACGTCGCCGATGGCGATCGCCCGGCGCGTCACCAGATAGCCGCCGATCACGGCCACGGCCACGTAGCCGAGGTTGCCGACAAACATCGTGATCGGGAACATCACGCCGGTGACGAACTGCGCCCGCCAGGCTCCGTCGTAGTACTTGTCGTTGAGCTCGTGGAAGCGGCGGATCGCGCGCCCTTCGTGGCCGAACGCCGTGACGATGGCGTGGCCCGCATACATCTCGGCCACGTGCCCGTTGAGCTCGCCGAGCGCCTTCTGCTGGCGCACGAAGTAGCCCTGCGAGCGCTTGGCGATGCGCGAGACCACGATCACGCTGAGCGGCAGCGTCAGGACCACGACCAGGGTCAGCACGGGGCTGATCGTGAGCATCATGATGATGATGCCGACCACGGTGAGCACCGAGGTGATGAGCTGCGTGAGGTTCTGCTGCAGCGTGCTGCTGATGTTGTCGAGGTCGTTGACGGCGCGGCTCAGGATCTCGCCGTGGGTCCGCGAGTCGAAGAAGCGCAGCGGCAGCCGGCTGAACTTGGCCTCGACATCGTGACGCAGGGCATAGACGGTGCGCTGGGCCACGCCCGACATCAGGTACTGCTGCAGGTACTGGAAGAGCGCGCTCGTCACGTAGAGCGCGAGCAGGGTGCGGATGAGACGGGCCAGGGCCGCGAAGTCGATGCCCGCGCTCGCCGGCCCCTGGCGCCGCCGCAGATAGCCCTCGAAGATCCAGGTCGTGGCCGTGCCGATCAACTTGGGCCCGAGCACGCTGAACAGCGTCGACAGCACGCCGGCCGCGACCACGACCCCCAGCGCCACGCGGTGTGGCGTCAGGTAGCCGGCGAGCCGGCGCAGCGTGCCCTTGAAGTCCTTGGCCTTCTGCACCGGCATGCCGAAGCCGCCCATCGGACCACGGCCGAACGGGCTGGCCGGAGGCGCCGAGCGTTGCAGGGCGGCGCGTTCGCTGCTCATCCCGCCACCTCGAGCGACGCCTGCGAGTCGGCGATCTCGCGATACACGGCGCAGTCGCGCAGCAACTCGGCGTGGGTGCCGATGCCGGCGACGCGGCCGTCGTCGAGCACCACGATGCGGTCGGCGCCGCGCACGGTGCCGATGCGCTGCGACACCACGAACACGGTGGCGTGACCGGTTTCGGCGCGCAGGGCCGCGCGCAGCCGCGCGTCGGTGGCGAAGTCGAGAGCCGAGAAGCTGTCGTCGAACACGTAGATGTCAGCGCGCCGCACCAGGGCGCGGGCGATGGCCAAACGCTGCTTCTGCCCGCCCGACAGGTTGGTGCCGCCTTGCGACACGGCCGCCCCGTAGCCCTCGGGCAGCGCGTCGATGAACTCCGCCGCCTGCGCCACCTGCGCGGCGTGGCGCAGCTCGTCGTCGGTGGCGGTCTCGTTGCCGAAGCGGATGTTGCTGCTGATGGTGCCCGAGAAGAGCACCGTCTTCTGCGGCACGTAGCCGATCCTGGCCCGCAGCTCGTCCTGGCGCCGTTCGCGCACGTCCACGCCGTTGACCACGACGCGTCCGGCGTTGACGTCGTAGAAGCGCGGAATGAGTCCGGCCAGGGTGGACTTGCCCGAGCCGGTGCCGCCGATGATCGCGATCGTCTCGCCCGGCTGCGCGCTGAACGACACGCCCGACAGGGCCGGTTCCTCCGCGCCGGGGTACTGGAACACCACGTTCTCGAACGCGACGCCGCCCGTGACAGTCGCCCCCAGCGACGGGGTCGCCGGGTCGTTCACGTCGGGCACCACGTCGAGCACCTCGTTGATGCGGGCCGCCGACGCGGCCGCGCGCGGCAGCATCACGAACACGGCCGTGACCATGAACACCGCGAACAGGATCTGGATGGCGTACTGGAGCGACGCCATCATCGCCCCCACGTGCATCGCGCCGGCGTCGATGCGGCTGGCGCCCAGCCAGATGATCGACACGCTGGTCAGGTTCATGGTCAGGAAGAGCGCCGGCAGGAGCAGCGCCACGAGCCGGTTGACCGAGATGGCCGTGCCGGTCACGTCGGCATTGGCGGCGGCGAAGCGCCGGCTCTCGTGCGCGCCGCGATCGAAGGCGCGGATGACGCGCACCCCGGTGAGCCCTTCGTCGAGCACCAGGTTGAGGCGGTCGATCTGCACCTGCATCTGCTGGAAGAGCGGTATGGCACTGCGCATGATGAGGAAGAGCAGCAGCGACAGGATCGGGATGACCGCCACCAGCACCCGGGCCAGTTGCGCGTCCTGCGAGAGCGACAGCACCACCCCGCCAATCGCCATCATCGGCGCCGTCACCGCCATGCCCAGGATCATGACCAGCACCTGCTGCACCTGGGTCGTGTCGTTGGTGGTGCGGGTGATGAGCGAGGCGGTGCTGAACTGATCGAACTGATGCAGCGAGAAGTGCGCGACGCGGTCGAAGACCCGCTGCCGCAGGATCAGGCCGAAGCCGGTGGCTACGCGCGACGAGAAGTAGCTGGCGCCGATGGCGCAGGCGGTGCCGAGCACGGCCACGAGCAGCATCAAGGCGCCGATCTCGAGGATCTGGCGGGTGTCGCCCGGCACGATGCCGTGATCGACGATGTCGGCCATCAGGCGCGGCAGATAGAGGTTGGCGAGCGACTGCGCCAGCGCCAGCGCCAGCACCGCGGCCAGCGCGACGCGGAAGGGCCGGATCAGCCCGAAGAGCTTCAGCATGAAGGTTGGATGCTCACGATCCTCTCACACCCGCGCCCGCGCCGGTGGCGCCCTGGGCCAAACGGGTCTACCCTAGGCAGATGAGGACGGGCAGGCGGCCGGTCTGGATTCTGGCCGGCATTCTCGCCGTGGTCGGCGCGGGCGCAACGGCGGTGCAGGCGCAGCGCATCTGGGGCGGCTTCTACGGCCGCACGCCGCCGAAGTTCGCCACCCCGGCCAGCTTCGATGGCGGCTTCAACTTCTGCCGTGTGCTCTTCACCAGTAACCGCCGCGAGAAGCAGGGCTGGGCCACCGATTACCCCGGCGCCGACATCAACTTCAGCGTGCGCCTCGCCGAGCTGACCAAGGTGCGGGTCAAGATGACCCACGACGGCGAGGAAGAAGTGCCCGACGCGGTGGTCGTGCGCCTCACCGACGACGCGCTTTTCCAGTGCCCGTTCACAGTCATGGAAGACGCTGGCACGGCCCACTTCAGCGATGAGGAGGTGACGCGGCTGCGCCAGTACCTGCAGAAGGGCGGCTTCCTGTTCGTGTCGGACTACCACGGCACCTGGGCGCGCGAGCAGTTCGACGAGGAGATCGGCCGGGTGCTGCCGCGCGGCGAGTTCCCGATCGTCGACCTCACGCCGCCGGATCACGCCCTGTGGCAGATGATGTTCCCGCTGACGCAACTGCCGCAGATGGCGTCGATCCAGACCTGGCGGCGCAGTGGCGGCGGCGTGCTCGAGCGCTGGAACGACGACGGTGCCGGCCCGGACGCGCGCGGCATCACCGACGCGCACGGCCGGCTGCTGGTCGTGATGGTGCACAACACCGACGTGCCCGACGGCTGGGAGCGCGAGGGCGAAGACCCCGACTACTTCTTCAAGTTCTCACCCAGCGCCTACGCCGTCGGCATCGACGTGCTGCTCTACGCGATGACGCACTGACCGGCCCGCCGGGCCTCTCCGCGGGGCCCCGCCGGCCCTCGCTCTACCCCTGGGAGCAGGATCACGCCAGGCTGCGTCGGGATCGACAGGGCGGGTATATAATCCACGAAGATAGATTCATTGATATGAATGCCGCCTCCGCCCTCTTCCGCCTGCTCGGCGACGAAGCGCGACTGCGCCTGCTCCGCGCGCTCAGCCTCGAGCGCCTCAACGTCACCGAGCTGACGGCGATCCTGGGCCTGGCGCAGTCGGGCGTGTCGCGCCACCTGCGCTTCCTCAAGGAGGCCGGCTTCATCGAAGAAGACCGGGACGGCGGCTTCACCTATCACCGGCTCGCCGATCCCCGGAAGGAAGGTCTGGCGCCGCTGTGGCAGACGCTCCACGACCAGTTCGAACGCGCCGCCGGCGATCCAGTGCTCAAGGCCGACGACGCCCGGCTGCAAGAAGTGCTGCGGCTGCGCAAGGAGAACTTCGAGCAGCACACCGCCGACACGCGCGACAACCGGCAGCTGGTGCCAGGGCGCAGTTGGGCGGCCTGGTCGCGCGCTCTCGGGCTGTTGCTCCCGGCCCTGCGCGTGGCCGACCTCGGCTGCGGCGAAGGCTACCTGACCATCGAGACGTCGCGCTGGGCCAGCAGTGTCGTGGGCGTGGATCGGTCGGATGCGGTGCTCGACCGCGCCCGCTCGCTCGGGCGTCGGCGCCGTGCCACCAATGTCGAGTGGAAACGGGGCGAACTCGAGAAGCTGCCGCTCAAGACCGGCTCGGTTGACGTGGCACTCCTGTCGCAGGCGCTGCATCACGCGGCTGAGCCGGCGCGGGCCGTGGCGGAGGCGGTGCGCATCGTGGTCCCCGGCGGACGCGTGCTAGTGCTGGAGCTGCGGCAGCACCAGGAAGCCTGGGTGCGCGCGAAGCTCGGCGATCAGGCACTCGGCTTCCGCGAAGAGCAGTTGCACGCGCTGCTGACCGACAGCGGCCTGACCGACGTGCGTAGCGCCGTCGGGGCCAGCAAGGCCGGCGATCCGTTCGCCGTGCTCATCGCCGTGGCCACCAAGCCGCACGGCGTCAGATCCGCTCCCGCCGCGCCTCGCGGTCGAAAGGTGACACGCTCGTGACCATGCGGCATCCGCTCGAAGACATCCTGGCGCAGCGCGTCGCCATCATCGACGGCGCCATGGGCACGACCATCCGCACGTATGGGATGACCGAGGCCGACATCCGCGGCGAGCGCTTCCGCGACGCGGGGAAGGATCTGCTCAACAACGGCGACCTGTTTTCGCTGACCCAGCCGGCGATGATCTGCGACATCCACCGCCGCTTCCTCGAGGCCGGCGCCGACATCATCGAGACCAACACGTTCGGCGCCACCAGCATCACGCAGAGCGAGTTCTTCGTGGACGATCCCCGCGAGCACGGCGGCCGCAAGGACCCCGCGTTCTATCAAAAGATCATCGAGGACGAGACGCTGAACGCGCTCGCGTGGGAGATCAACGAGCA
>JBDTWC010000118.1:0-6935 GCA_040006875.1 Acidobacteriota bacterium
CTGCGCGCCCGGCACATGACCGTGGCGGAGGTCGTGACCGACGCGACCCTGCGCGCGCAGCTGCGGGCCGACATCGACCAGGAGTTCGACGAACTCGAACGGATCGTGGCTGCGCTCGGGGTGCTGCGCGAGGTGTCGCCACGCTGGCTCGACACCATCGCCGCCACCGGCGAGGTGGTGAGCAGCCGGGTGGTGGCGGCGGCGCTGGCCGCGCACGGACTGCGCGGCGCCTGGGTGGATGCACGCCGGGCCGTGGTGACCAACGCCGAGCACACCGTCGCGGCGCCGCAGTTTCCCGAAACCACGGCGGCGCTCGCCGCGCTGATGCTCGGGCCGCTCGCGGCCGGCCACATCCCGGTCATGGGCGGATTCGTGGGCGCGAGCGCCGACGGCGTGACCACCACGCTCGGCCGGGGCGGCTCCGACTACTCCGGAGCGATCGTCGGCAGCTGCCTCGACGCCGACGAGATCCAGATCTGGACCGATGTCGACGGCATGCTGACGGCCGATCCGCGGCTCGTGCCTGCGCCCCGCGTGGTGCCGCACCTGTCGTTTGCCGAAGCCTCCGAACTCGCGTACTTCGGCGCCAAGGTGCTGCATCCGGCCACCATCCAGCCGGCCGTGGCGCGCAATATCCCGGTGCGGATCTTGAACTCGCGCCGCGCCGAGGCGCCGGGCACGCTCATCACCGCCGAGCGGCCGCCGGCCGAGAGCTCGCTTACCGCGCTGGCGTCGAAGAAGCATGTCACCGTGGTCGACATCACCTCGACGCGGATGCTGATGGCGCACGGCTTCCTGCGCCGCCTGTTCGAGGTGTTCGAGCGCCACACGACCCCGGTCGACGTGGTCACCACGTCGGAGGTCAGCGTGTCGGTGACGGTCGACGATCGCCGGCACCTGCCCGCGATCGTGGCCGCGCTGTCTGAGTTCGCCGACGTGTCGCTCGAGCACGACATGGCGATCGTGTGCGCCGTCGGCGAGGGGCTGCAACAGGACCCCACGCTCGTGGGGCAGGTGCTGCAGGCGGTCGGCGATGTGCCGGTGAAGCTGCTCTCGCAGGCTGCCTCGCGTCGTAACATCACCTTCGTGATTCGCGAACGGGACGTGCCGCTCGTGCTCGGTCGCCTGCACGACCACTTCTTCGCGCCAGCCAGCACCGTGGGGCCGGCGTGAACCGTCTGTTGCTGGTCGGCCACGGCCGCATGGGGCAGCTGGTGGAGCAACTGGCCCCGGCCTACGGCTTCGAGCTCGCCGGCATCGTGACCGACGACGACCACGACGGCGGCGGCCGCGATCACGGCCCGGTCGATGTGGCGATCGACTTCACGCTGCCCGAGGCTGTGCCGGTCAACCTGCCGAAGCTGGCGGCACGTGGCATCAACGTGGTGGTTGGCACCACCGGCTGGCTCGGTCACGAAGCGGCGCTGCGCGCCGAGGTGGCCCGCGCCGGCACGGCGGTGCTGGCCTCGGCCAACTTCTCGCTCGGCATGAACCTGTTCCAGTTGCTGGCGGAGGAGGCGGCGCGCAAGTTCGGGCCGCACGCCGACTTCGGCGCCTGGATCCACGAGCTGCATCACGCCGCCAAGAAGGACGCGCCCTCAGGCACGGCCTTGATGCTGCAACGCGCGATGGAGACGGCCGGCTACGTCCGGCCGATCGACGTGGCGGCCACGCGCGCCGGGTTCATCCCCGGCACGCACACCATCGGCTTCGACGGTCCGTCGGAGACGGTGACGCTCACACATCAGGTGCGCGATCGGGGCGTGTTCGCCCGCGGGGCGCTCGAGGCGGCACGCTGGCTGGTCGGCCGGCGCGGATGGTTCACGATGCGGGATTTCTTGATGGCCGGGCAGGCCACGACAGGCACGGGAGATTGACATGCGAACGACGTTCACCGGGGTAGGCACGGCGCTCATCACTCCATTCACATCCAGCGGCGCCGTCGATGAGGCGGGCGTGCGCCGTCTGGCGCGGCGCCAGATCGATCTGGGCATTCACTTCCTCGTGCCCTGCGGCACCACCGGCGAGGTGCCCACGCTGAGCGCGGCCGAACGGCGCCGCGTCGTGGAGATCGTCGTTGACGAGGCCGGCGGCAAGACGCCGGTGCTGGCCGGCGCCGGCGGCTACGACACCGCCGAGATCGCCCACGCCGCGGGGGAGATGCAGAAGGCGGGCGCCACCGGCCTGCTGTCGGTGACGCCCTATTACAACCGCCCGACGCCTGAAGGCCTCTACGCGCACTACCAAGTGATCGCCGACGCCACGCCGCTGCCGATCATCGTCTACAACGTCCCCGGCCGCACTGGCTGCAACGTCGACGCACCCACCCTGGCCAGACTCGCCACCATCCCCACCGTGATCGGCGTCAAGGAAGCCTCGGGCAACATGTCGCAGATGGCCGACATCATCCGCGCCGTGCCCGACGACTTCCTGGTGCTCTCCGGCGACGACGCCGTCACCGTGCCGCTCATGGCGATCGGGGGGCGCGGCCTCATCTCGGTGTGCTCGAACCAGATCCCGCGCGAGATGTCCTCCATGGTCGAAGCGGCCGAACGCGGCGACTTCGCCACCGCGCGTCAGATGCACCAGCGTCTGCTCGGTCTGATGCAGGTCAACTTCTGCGAGTCGAGCCCCGGTCCGGTGAAATTCTCGATGGCCACCATGGGCTTGTGCGAGGAGCAGTTCCGTCTGCCGATGGTGCCGCCGCGTCAGTCGTCGCGCGAGAAGGTGCTGGCCGTGATGCGCGACCTCGACCTGCCGATCGTGGCCCGGACGGCGGCGTAGGACAGCCGTCATGAACCTGAAAGACGTGATCGAGCAGGTGTTCGCGGCCGGCGCCAACGCCGACCCGGGTGAGGCGCGCGAGGCGTGGGCTCAGTTGCGCGCCAGCCTGGGCGCGGGTGAGGTGCGGGCAGCCGAGCCCGACCCCGCGGCGCCCACCGGGTGGCGCGTGAACACGTGGGTGAAGCAGGGCATCCTGCTCGGCATCCGCTTCGGCCATCTCAGCGACATGTCTTCGAACGGCTTCGGCTACTTCGACAAGGACACGATGCCGCTCAAGTCGTTCGGCCTGCACTCGGGCGTGCGGATCGTGCCGGGCGGGTCGGCCGTGCGCGACGGCGCCCATCTGGCCAAGGGCGTCATCTGCATGCCGCCGATGTACGTCAACGTCGGCGCCTACGTGGGCGAGGGCACGATGATCGACTCGCATGCCCTGGTCGGCTCGTGCGCGCAGATCGGGGCGCGCGTGCACGTGAGCGCGGCGGCGCAGATCGGCGGCGTGATCGAGCCGGTCGGGGCGATGCCGGTCGTGATTGAAGACGACGTCCTGGTCGGCGGCAACACCGGCATCTACGAAGGCGCGGTCGTGAAGCGGCGCGCCGTGATCGGCGCCGGCACCGTGCTGACCGGATCGACCCCGGTCTACGACCTCGTGCATGGGCGGATCCTCAAGCCCGCGCCCGGCCAGCCGCTCGTCATCCCCGAGGGCGCCGTGGTGGTACCGGGCGCGCGCTCGGTCACCGTAGGCGCGGGCCAGGACTGGGGCTTGTCGCTCGCCACACCGGTGATCGTCAAGTACCGCGACGACAAGACCGACACGCGTACGGAGCTCGAGCAGTGGATCCGGTAGACGTCGTCGGCCTGGCGCGCACGCTCATCGACATCGAGTCCACGACCGGCCAGGAAGGGCCGGTGGCGCGCGTGCTGGCCGACTACCTGCGGGCTCGCGGCTACACGGTGCTCGAGCAGCCGCTCGATAACGGTCGCTGCAACGTGATCGCCGCGATCGGCGAACCGGCGGTGGCCTTCTCCACGCACTTCGACTGCGTGCCGCCGTTCTTTCCCAGCCGCGTGGCCGAGGGCATCCTGCATGGCCGCGGCGCCTGCGACGCCAAGGGCATCCTGGCGGCGCAAGTGGCGGCCGCGGAACGCTTGCGGGCGGCCGGCGAAACCCGCATCGGCCTGGTCTTCGTGGCCGGCGAGGAGCGGGGCAGTGACGGCGCCAAAGCGGCTAACACCATTGCCAGTCAGACGAAGTACCTGATCAACGGCGAGCCGACCGAGCTCAAGCTCGGTCTGGCCACGCGCGGCTGCTTCCGCGTGCGCCTCACCGCGCACGGCCGGGCCGCGCACTCGGGCTATCCGGAGCTGGGCGAGTCGGCGATTGAGAAGCTGATCGACGTGTTGACCGCGCTGCGCGCGGCATCGTGGCCGGCCGATCCTCAGCTCGGCGTCACCCACTACACAGTCGGGCTGATCAGCGGCGGCGTGGCGCCGAACGTGATTCCGCCGCATGCCGAAGCCGAGGTGTTCTTCCGCACCGTTGGCGGACACGACCAGCTGCGGGCCACGCTCGCGGCCACCGTCGCCGGGCGCGTCGACGTGCAGGAGATCCTCGAACTGCCGGCCGTGCGCCTGCACACCGTGCCCGGCTTCGACACCGAAGTCTTCGCCTACTTCAGCGACGTGCCGTTCCTGACCAACTGGGGCACGCCGCTCCTGCTCGGGCCTGGCACCATCCACGTGGCGCACACCGACCGCGAGCACATCGCGATTGCGGAACTCGAGCGCGCCGTGGACCTCTACGCCGATCTGGCGCAGCGCCTGCTCGCGTCGTAGATCAGCGCGGCCGCGGCGGCACCATCCCCGACAGGTGCTCGAGATTGCGGCGGGCGTTCTCATGCGTCGGATCGAGACGCACCGCTGCGACGAACTCGTCGCGGGCGCGCGGCAACTGGCCGAGCCGCGCCAGGGCGATGCCCAGGTTGTTGTGGGCGTTGCTGGATCGGGGCTCGAGGCCGACCGCCTCCTGCAGCGCCGTCACCGCGGCGTCGAAGCGGCCCTGCTGGATGAGCGCGCTGCCGTAGTTCACGTAGTACTCGGCGGTGTTCGGCTCGATCGCGAGGGCGCGTTCGAACATGGCCAGGGCGGCACGGCCCTCGCCCCGGCGATCGAGGCCGACCCCGAGGTTGTTCATCGCCCTGGTGTGGAACGGGTCGATGACGAGCGCACGCTCATAGTGCTGGCGGGCCTCGTCCCAGCGCTGCTCGTGATCGAGCACCGTGCCGAGGTTGTACTCGGCGGCCGCATCCCGCACCACCACGGCCCGGCGGAGCACGGCCTCCGCCTCGGCAAAGCGGCCCAGATCGGTCAAGGTGCGCCCCTCCTCGACCAGCGTGTGATGCTCGCCCGGCGCCAGCGCCTCGTGTTGCTTCAGCACCTCGAGCGCCTCGGTCAGGCGGCCGGTCGCCTGCAGCATGGCGGCCATCTCCATCAGCACGTTCAGGTCGGTCGGGTTGTAGCGCAGCGCGCGGCGCACCAGATACTCGCGGAAGGCGTCGTCGCCGGCCCGCGTCGCCAGGCCGGCATGTTTGAGGAGCATGTCGGAGTGGCGCGACTCGGCCACGATCGCGTCGAGCACCGGGTCGGCGGGCGGCACAAACGGCGCCGCGAAGCCGCGCTGGCCGGACGCCGCGGGCGTGACGCCTCGCTCGATCGTGCGCAACAGGCTACGAGCCGGACCGAAGGCGGGATAGCTCTCGACGACCCGGGTGAGCTGCTGGACGGCGCCCGCGGCGTCGCCCCGTTCGAGGGCCACGCGCCCCAAGCCGAGGCCGGCGTAGGCGCCGAGCGGCACGAGTTGCCGCGAGGTGACGCCGGGCGGGGTGAAGGGCGGTTGTCCGGGCGCGTCGCGGGCGTGTTGGTAGGCGGCGCTGGCGTCGTCGAGCCGGCGCTGCTTGAAGGCCAGCTCGGCGAGCCGATACCAGGCCAGTCCGACCTGCGGCGCCTGGGCTACGACGCGCTCGAGTGCGGCGCGCGTCGCCGCCTGGTCGCCGCGCTCTTCAAGCAGCAAGGCGCGATCGTAGGTCCAGATCCAGTCGGCGGGCGCGAGTCGCTCGGCCACGGCGTAGAGCTGAAGGGCCTCAGTGGCGCGCAGGTTGGCGTGATAGGCGCGGGCCAGCCCGCCGATCGATGCGGCGCTCGGGGCGCTACGGGCAGCGCTGTCGGCAGCCAGAAGCGCTTCGCGGATAGGCGCCGCCGTCGCCGACAATTCAGGCGGCGGCGGAATGCGCGCCGCTTGCACCCGCCTGGTGACGACACCGCCGGCAACCCAGGCCACGAGCGCTGCGGCGACGACCGTGGCGGCCGCGCGCCACGGCACGCCGGCTAGGGAACCTGAGCGCGCCACTGGTTGGTCCAGGTCGTAATCCGCGACAGCCGATCGTAGGGCCAGCTCATATGCAGACCGCCGGTCACGAGGTCGGGCCGCAGGTCGCCGTCGAGGTCGCCCACGGCCAGGGTGACGAGATGAGTCGGCGTGTTCGTGACGTCGTGCAGCGTGAAGGCCGCGTGGCCGTCGTTCTCGAGCCACACCAGGCTCTGCGCCGCCGGGTCGGCCCAGTTGTTGTAGGCGCTGACCACGACCAGGTCGAGGTCGCCGTCGCCGTCGAGGTCGGCGGCCTGCGGACTCGATGCGCCCGGGATGTCGGCGATGCGGTGGTAGGTGAAGGTGACGCCGCCGGTGTTCTCGAGCCACTGCAGCCCGTTCCAGCTGCGCCCGGCGGTGGTGGCGTAGTCGAAGGCGTCGCCGTTGCTGTAGACGACGTCGAGGTCGTGGTCGCCGTCGAGATCGGCAAGCGAGATCCAGCTCGAGCCGAAGTCTTCGTTGCTGGCGCCGAAGATCCGCGTCGGCGTGAACTGACCGTGGCCGTCGTTGACGAAGACGTAGATTTCTTCCCACTCCTGGCTGACCAGGGTGACGATGTCGAGGTCATGGTCGCCGTCGATGTCGGCGATCTCGGCGTTGATGACGCCCGACAGCGATTGCAGCCAGTGACTCTCGAAGCGCCAGTCGCCGGCGTTCTCGAGCCAGCGCGTTTCGCCCTGGTCGTAGCCGAAGAGCGCCACCGACAGATCGAGGTCGCCATCGCCGT
>JBDTWC010000119.1:0-6918 GCA_040006875.1 Acidobacteriota bacterium
TACCTGAAGGCTCTGCGGGCGCGTGAGAAATTCCAGCCCGGCACCAACCTGAAAGCCTGGCTCTATACCATCCTCCACAACACCTGGCGCAACCGGCGTCGCGACCAGGCGCGGGCCCGCGTGTCGTTCGACAGCGACGCCGTCGACGCTGTGGTCGATGCCGGCCGCGCCGGCGCGGTCGAGCCCGCCACGCAAGAGACGACGATGCTGCGCGCCGTGCAGGACGCCGACATCAAGGCGGCGGTCGATGCGCTGCCCGAAGCCTTTCGCGAAGCCGTGTGGCTTCGCGATGTCGACGATCTGTCATACCAGGAAATTGCCGACGCCCTGGCCGTGCCGCTCGGCACGGTGATGTCGCGCATCTCGCGCGGGCGGAAGCTTCTGCACGCGGCGTTGAGCACGCGCAGCACCGGCGCCGCGGCGCCGCGCAGCGCCACGGAGGGCGGGGCATGATCGAAGAGGTTGCGTCGCTCTCGCCCGACTGTCGCCGGATTGAGTCGCTCTTGCCCCCGTTCGTGGACGGCGAGGCCACCCCGCGCGACGCCGCCCTCGTCGAAGCCCACCTCTCGGGCTGCGCCGAGTGCCGTGGGAGCGCTCAGGAACAACGCCAGGTGAGAGCGCTACTCGTGAGCCGCCGTTGCTCGCTCGCCGAGCCCACGCCCTTCGGACTCGAGTCGCGCCTGCGGCGCATGGCGCGCGCCGAAGGCGCCGATACGGCAGTGCGTGGCTGGCGTCGCCTGTCGCCGCTGGCCGCCGCTGCGGCGCTGGTCGCGGCCGTGGCCGGTGGCGTCTACTGGGGCACCGGCCAGTCGGCGGTGCTGCTGGCCGCCCAGCTCACGCTCGACCACATCAAGTGCTTCATGATCGATGGCGACGACCGCGGCCAGACCATCAGCACCGACAGCGCGCAGCTGCGGCTGCACGAGTCCTACGGGCTCGACGTGCACCTGCCGCATCCGAGCGCAGCGACCGACGCCCACGTCGTGGCGGTGCGCAGCTGCCTCTACGGCGAAGGCCTGGTGGCGCACGTGCTCTACCGCGTGAATGGCGCCGCCGTGTCGATGTTCGTCTTGCCCGGGCACGACGCATCGGCCGTCGACGTGACCGCGTTCGGGCGTCACGCCGAAGTGGTCAGCCGGGGCGGCGTGACCTATGTGCTTGTGGCGCCGACGCAACTGACGGGCGTAGCGGCGGCGGTCGGACTTGAGGGAGAATGAGGCATGGATCAAGCGCCGAATTCCGCCCCGAATCACAGCCTCCGCGGCGTCGCCATCATCGGCACCGTCGTGGCCTTGCTGGGCCTGAGCGTGCCGTTCACCTGGGGCGACCACGACGACGTGGGCGGCGAGCCGATCACGGCGCCGTTTGTCGAACCGCTGGCCGCGCATGCTTCCACGACTGGTGCGCTGGCGCCGGGCGACGTCGCCTGTGTTCCCGACGCCAAGCCGGCGACCGACTTCACGTTGCCGTCGCTCGACGGCAAGCAGGTGAAGCTCAGCTCGTTCCGGGGCAAGGTCGTGCTGCTCAACTTCTGGGCCACGTGGTGCGGGCCGTGCAAGGCGGAGATTCCGAGCTTCGTCGAGTTGCAGCAGCAGTACAAGAGCGATCTGGTGGTGCTCGGCCTGTCGGTCGACGATCCGGCCGACAAAGCCAAGGCGTTCGCCGATCAATACAAGGTCAACTATCCGATCGTGCTCGGCCTCGGTCACGACGACATCCAGGATGCCTACGGGCCGATCTACGGCATTCCCGCGTCGTTCCTGATCAGCCGCGACGGCAAGGTCTGCAAGCGGCATCTCGGTATTGCACCGAAGGCCCAATTCGAGCGTGAGATCAAAGCCCTGATGTAGAGAAGGCGTGTAGTATCCTGTCATTACGATGTTGAAGGGATTCACCCACGCCAATCTCGCCTGCGGGTGCCGTCTCGGTTTCCGAGAAGGTACCGGAGGCAGCCCCGTTACCGTCATCGTCGAGGCCAAGTCACCAGCGTGTTCGAACCCCATGCACGTGCGCGACGTGCCCATCTACGATCACCGCGAGGCGTTGCGACCGGCGACGCGCCCGCTGTCGATCGAAGAGGGCTTCGAGGAAGAGAGCTAGTCGCCGCCACGGTGTTCTGGGGCGTGCAGGCGTCGTCCCTGCTCGTCGTCACCGTGCCGTTTACCTGGTCGCTCGTCGGTGTGTGGGCCGTATCGCACTTCCTCCGGGCCATCGGTCTCACCCTCGCCTTCCACCGCTACTTCGCCCACCGCGCCTTCGAGATGGCGCGCCCCGCGCGCTTTGTCTGGGCCTTGATCGGCACGGCCGCGATGCAGAAGGGCCCGATCTGGTGGGCCGGGCACCACATCAGCCATCACAAGTACGCCGACCGCGACGGCGATCCGCACAGTCCGGCCGTGAGCGGCTTCTACTACGCGCACGTCGGCTGGTTTCTGCACGACGCCCGCCATGCCGAGTTGCCGGACACCAACCCGGTGGTGCGCGACTTCGGCTCGGCGCCCGAGATCGCGTGGCTCGAGCGCTTCTACATCGTGCCGCCGCTGGCCCTCGCGCTGTCGCTCTATGCGGCCGGCGGCTGGGCGTGGCTGGTCTACGGCTTCGCGCTCGCCACCACCACGCTCGCGCACGCCACCTTCGCCATCAACACCGTGAACCATCTATGGGGCAGCCGCCGCTTCGACACTCCCGACCAGTCGCGCAACAACGCGCTGACGGCGTTTTTCGCCGTCGGTGAGGGCTGGCACAACAACCATCACCGCTATCAGCGCGCGGCGCGCAACGGCTTCTACTGGTGGGAGTTCGATCCGACCTACTACGTGGTCGCCGCGATGTCGTGGCTCGGGCTCGCGTGGAATCTGCAGCCGGTGCCGGCGCGGATCTACGCTGAAGCGCGGCAGCGCGCCGTCACGCCGACGCCCGTGCCCGAACCGCCTGGAGCCAGCGCGTGACTCGTCCGTCGTGGCTCGGCTACGCGTGGGCGGCGCCGACGTCGCTGCTCGGACTCGCGGCCGTCGCGCTGACCGCGCCGTCGCTGCACGTCGTTGACGGCGTGCTCGAGGCCCACGGCGCGCGCCTCGCCCGCCTCCTCGACCTGGCGGCGCCGCGGATGCGCGTGCTCGCCATGACGCTGGGCCACGTCGTGATCGCCCGCGACGCCGGCGCGCTGCACGAGTCGCGCGCGCATGAGCGCGTGCACGTGCGACAGGCCGAGTGCTGGGGGCCGCTCTTCGTGCCGGCGTATCTCGCCGCCAGCGTCGTGGCCTGGGCGAGCGGCGGCGATGCCTACACCGACAACGCCTTCGAGCGGGCCGCGTGGTCGGCGGCGCCGATCGACACACCCCGGCGCGACGCGCTCCCTATCTGACCGGTTCCGGCGGGTTGGGGTGGAGACGCGGCAGGACCAGCGTCCGCGCCGGACTCCGCTGTCACCGGCTGAGGCGCCACTTGATCCGGGTGTAGGCGATGCGGAAGCCGTTGCGTTCGGCGTTGCGCTGCGAGGCGCTGCCGGGCGACGCGCACATCATGGCCAGGTCGCAGCCGAGGGCCTCGGCGTGCTGCAGCCGGGCGCGGAGCAGGGCGAGTTGCGCGCCACGGCGCCGGAAGGCCGGTCGCGTGCTGGCTCCGGCGAGCAGGGCCACGCCGTCGTGAACAGCCAGCACGCCCGCCGCTGCCAGCGTGCCGTCGACCTCGGCCGCAAAGCAGTGGGCCCCCGCGGCCTGCGCGAAGACCGTGCTGATCTCGCGCACGAAGGGCACCAACTCGGGCACCTCGCTCCAACCGTCGGCGGCCGCGTCGGCCCACGCCGCGCCCTCCTCCGGCCCGGTGAGTCGCGTCCGCGGCGCCGTTGCCGCGGGCGTCACCGCGTTGCCGCCGAGCGAGGCCGGCCGGAACATCACGCTGGTCAGCTCGATCGGCGCGTAGCCGCGGCTCGAAAGCAGCGGCAGCGGGCTGCCGAGCGCCAGCGCGCTGACCTCATGGTCGACGGCGGCGCCGCGATCGCGGAAGAACGCCTCGAGCGCATCGAGGGTGGGGGCGTCGGGCTCGGCGAACATCCCGAGGCCGAAGCTCTGCGTCAGGGGCGAGCCCACGCCGTCGAACATCGCCCACGTGCCCTGCACGTCCTGCCAGGTCGCCTGGCGGTTGGGATCGATGTTGGCCCGGGCCTCTACGAAGCGAGCGTTGGCGGCCGCCTCGGTGCGCTCGAGACGCTGCGCGAGCGCTAACTCGATGAACGGATAGGTCATGGCCAATGATGTCCTACTCGGCCGGGGCGCGCCCGGCGGCGGGAATAGGGGGCAGGGGTCGCGGGTTCTTGCATGCGCGGTGAAGATTGCGGTCATCGGTGGAGGAGTGTCCGGTCTGACGGCGGCGTGGCTGCTGTCGCGGCAGCACGACGTGCAGCTCTATGAGCGCGAGGCGCGGCTCGGCGGCCATGCTCACACTCACGCCGTGCGCGTGGGCTCCGGCGTCGTCCCCGTCGACACCGGCTTCATGGTGTTCAACCAACGGACCTATCCGACCTTCGTCGCCATGCTCGCCGCCCTCGGCGTCGAGAGCCGGGCCAGCGACATGTCGTTCAGCGTGCGCTGCGACCGCTGCGACGTGGCCTATTCGAGCGTCGGCCTGCGCGGCCTGTTTGCGCACCCGCGGCGCGCTTTCACTACTGCCCACCTGGCCATGCTGGCCGAGATCCTGCGCTTCTTTCGAGCCGGGCGTCGCGCCCTGGGCGACGGCTCGGCGGCGCTCATGACGCTGGGCGACTTCCTCGATGCCCACCGCTTCGGCGCGGCCGTGGTCGGTCACTTCGTGCTCCCGATGGGCGGCGCCATCTGGTCGGCGTCGGGCGGCGCGATGCGCGCCTTTTCCGCGACGTCCTACCTCCGCTTCCTCGACAACCACGGACTGCTCGCCGTCACCGGGCAACCGGTGTGGCGCACCGTGGTCGGCGGCAGCGGCCGCTATGTCGAACGGATTGCGGAGACCCTCGGCGACGGCGTGCACGTCGGTCTGCCGGTCCGACGCGTCACGCGCACTGCCAGCGGCGTGACGCTCGAACTCGACGGCGAACCGCCCCAGTCAGCCGATGCCGTCGTCATCGCCACGCACGCCGACGAGGCGCTGGCGCTGCTCGGGGATCCGTCGCCCGAAGAATCGGCGGCCCTGGGCGCGTTCGGCTACTCGCGCAATCCGACCGTGCTGCACAGCGACGCCACCTACTTGCCCGGGCGGCCAGCGGCCCGAGCGTCGTGGAACGTGCGACTGCGTGACTGCCGCGCGGAGCATGAGCCGGTCGAAATCACCTACGACCTGACTCGCTTGCAAGGACTCGGCGCGGCCGAGCCGATGCTGTGCACGCTGAACGACCACGGCGCGCCTGCCCAGGTGCACGCGCGAATGGACTACAGCCATCCGATTCTGGACCAGCAGGCGGTGGTGGGCCAGCAGCGAATCGCGGCGCTGAACGGAGCGCGGCACACCTACTATTGCGGCGCGCACCTCGGCTACGGCTTTCACGAAGACGGCGCGCGGTCGGCGGTCACGGTCGCCGCTCGCCTTGGGGTGCCTCTGTGAGTGCGCCGGCCCCCGCCGGTCTGCTCGTCGGTCAGGTGGCGCACAGCCGCCTGGGGCCGCGGGCTCACGCCTTCGTCTATCGGCTCTTCATGCTGCGTCTCGACCTGGCGGCGCTGCCGGCCCTCGATCGCACGCATTGGCTGTTCGGCCTGCGGCGGTGGAAGCCCGTGCGCTTCGACGTCTCCGACTTCCTCGGCGTGCCGCCCTCATCCGGATCGGCCGAGGCCGACCTCGCGACGCTGCGCTCCGCGGTGCAGTTGACGCTGGTCGAAAGCGGCGTGCGCGAGCGCCTCGGCCGCATCGAGGTGGTGGCTCACGCGCGCATCTTCGGCTACGTGTTCAATCCGATCAGCTTCTTCCTCTGCTACGGCGCCGACAGCGTCGCCGGAATCGACGCGCCGCTCGCCGTGATCGCGGACGTGCGCAACACCTTCGGGCAACGCCATGCCTATGTGCTGCCGGCGGCGCACGCCATCGGCGACGGCGTGTGGACGGCCAAGAAGGTCTTCCACGTGTCGCCCTTCTTCACGCTCGACGGCACCTACCGGTTCCAGTTGTCGTTTGCCGATGGCGGCATCGACGCGCGCATCGACCTGCACGACGGCGGCCGTCCGCTGCTCGTGACGCACCTACGGCTGGCGCGCCGACCATTGACCGATCGCGCGCTGGCCGCCGCGCTCATCCGCCTGCCGTTCATGACGGTGCGCGTCATCGCCGCCATTTACTGGGAAGCCCTGCGCCTGTGGCGCAAGGGTCTGCCCTACCACCCCAAGCCTGCCTACGACCCGGCGCGCGCCCGCGCCACGCGGCCGTAGCCAGGCTCACGTTCGAGGAGCCCGCATGTTCGCTTCACCCGGCGCCCGCGCCGACCAGTCCCTGCCCGAGTCGATCGCGCCAGCCGGCGCCGCCTGGCTCGATCGCCGCCTCGGCGCGCTGGCCCGCCGTCGCGTCCTCGCTGGCCTGTCGGGGTGGCGCGAGGGCCGCCTCACCGTGACCATGCCCGATGGCACGTCGCTGGTGTTGGGCGATCCCGGGGCCGAACCGCACGCCTCGGTGTGGGTCTCGCACGATCGCTTCTTCCGCCGCGTGATGCTCCACGGCGACATGGGTGCCGGCGACGCCTACATCGACGGCGACTGGCGCGCCGATGATCTCGCCACCGTCGTGGATCTGGCGTTTCGCAATCAGCGGCACGCGCCTCTCGACTCGGTGATCTCGCGCGCCGCCAACCTCGCCGACCGGTGGCGTCATCGCCGCCGCGCGAACACCGCCGCCGGCAGCCGCCGCAACATCCACGCGCACTACGACCTCGGCAACGAGTTCTTCTCGCTGTTCCTCGACCCGACC
>JBDTWC010000120.1:0-6912 GCA_040006875.1 Acidobacteriota bacterium
GGGGCGCCTACGGCCAGCCGCCCGACGATGCCGCGCCCAAGGGCTTCGTGCCCGACGGCCCGCCGCCGGCGCAGTTCACGCTCGTGCACGGCGTGCGCGTGTCGAACGACGGCAAGGTCTACGTGAACGACCGGCACAACAACCGCATGCAGGTGTTCACCACCGCCGGGGTGTTCGAGCGCGAGATCTTCATCGAGCGCAAGACCAAGCTGCTCGGCACGTCGTTCGCCGTCGGCTTCTCACCGGACGCGGCGCAGCGCTATCTCTATCTGGCCGACGCCGGCAACGGCAAGGTGCGCATCTTCGATCGCGCGTCACTCACCGAGGTGAGCAGCTTCGGCCGCATCGGCCGCTACGCCGGCCAGTTCATCTTCCTGCATGCGCTCGCGGTCGACTCGCGCGGCGATCTCTACACGGCCGAAGTCGGCACCGGCCGGCGCGTGCAGAAGTTCGTGCGGCGCTAGAGCGGCTACCGTCCAGCGGCGGCGCGGCCCAGCTTGATGACTTCGTCGCTCTGGACCAGCAGGGCGAGAAATCCCTCGTTGACCCGCTGCGCCACGTCGCTGGCGTTGGCGGTCAGCATGTTCACGAGCTTGACGCGCTTGGTCTCGACCAGGATCTCCTGGTTGCCCTTCTCCGCGGCCACGCGGTCGCCGTTGAGCGCGCCGGTGAGGCTGCCGATGCCGCACGCCAGGATGCTGTAGCCGCCGATGTCGGCGATGTCCTTGGCCGCGGCCACGGCGAGCGGATCTTCGAGCATCAACATCGCGATCACCGTGCCGGTCGGGTTGCTGGCCGACCACACGTTGGCGCGCGCATCGGCGAACAGGCTCATCGCCTGGCGGCCCTGATCGAGGTTGGCGATGTGCGGCAGCGTGATGCCGTCGGCGCCCATGGCCAGAATTTCCTTGATGCGCTGTCCGGTGACGAGCGGGCCGGCGTCGGCCAGCGCCGGAATGCGCACGATCAGGGTCTTGCGGCCGGGCGTGCCCTGCTTGCCGAGGCCCTCGCTGATCGCGAGGACGGCATCGTGATCGTAGTTGCCCTCGAGGTTGAGGAACACGTAGTCGACGAGTGGATTCTTGGCCAGCGCCTGACCGCCGGCCACGGTGTAGACGGCGGGACCGCGATTGGGGCCGCGCGGGGCGGGATTCTCGTCGGGCACGTAGACGCCGAAGGCGGTCTTGCCCGCAGCCCACAGTTCGACCGCACCGGGACGGGCTCCAGCGGCGCTCTGCGCCACCACCACCCTGGGCGCCATCGTGGCCGCCACCATCAGACCCGCTATCGCCAACCGCCGCATCGCCATCGCTGACCTCCTCATGACGCGACGATTCTACCTGGGTTCGCTATGATGGAAGCGTCGTGCGCCGTCTGACCGTTCTCGTGTGCGCTGTCGCGGCCTGCGCCGCCGCGGTCGTAACGCTGCCTGCGCAGGCCCCGGCGCCGGCGCCGCTCACGCTGTTGAGCGCGCAGGGGCGGCGGCCGCTGCCCGTGGTCATCGTGAACGGCGGCGACTACCTGTCCCTCGACGAGTTGGCCGCGGCGCTCGGCCTGACGGTGCGCGACGACCGCGTCACCGGCACCACCACCGTGAGCCTGCGTAGCCGCTCGGCCGTGCTCACGCCGGACCGCACCGTGGTCTCCGCCCAGGGTCGTCTGGTGTCGCTGGCGGCGCCGCCGCTGCGCCACGACGGACGTCTGCTGGTCACGCCGGAGTTCGTCACCAAGGTGCTCGGCGTGGTGATCGATCAACGGGTCGAGTTCCGGCGCGCTGCCCGGTTGCTCGTGCTCGGCGACCTGCGCGTGCCGCGCGTGGTCACCCGGGGCGAGTTTGCAGCCAATGCCGCCCAGGTCACCTTCGAGGTGTCGCCGGCCACTGAAGCCACGGTCACGGCCGCCAGCGGCCAGATTACGGTGACGTTTTCCGCGGATGCGATTGATGCCGCCATCCCCACCGTGCCGGCGCAAGGGCTGCTGCAGGCCATTCGCGGCAGCGACGGCGCGCCCACCATCACGCTGGCCACGGGACCGCGCTTTGCCACCTATCGCACGGCCACCCAGGCGGTCGATGCCGGCACCAGCCGGCTGGTGATCGACCTGATGGCCACGGGTGCCGAGAGCCTCACGCGCGGCGCCGCCGCGCCGGCCGCCGCGGCGGGTGCGGTGCCGCCGGGCAGCGTCGCGCCGCTGCCAGCGCCTGGGTCTCTGGTGGGCGGACTGCCGTTCGATCCGGCTGCCGGTGAGGGCGGCGTGCGCACGGTGGTGCTCGATCCGGGTCACGGCGGTGACGCCAACGGCACCGAGGGTCCGGGCGGCACCTTGGAGAAGGCGATCACGCTGCAGGTGAGCCGCAAGGTGAAGGCGCTCATCGAGAGTCGCCTCGGCCTGCGCGTGGTGATGACGCGCGAAGACGACCGCACGCTCGATCAGGACGCCCGCGCCGCCATCGCCAACAACAACCGCGCCGATCTGTTCGTGAGCATCCACGCCAATGCGGCCGTGCGGCCCACGGTGAAGGGCGCCGAGGTCTACTACCTCAGCGTCGACCGCGCCGACCTCGAGAGCCGTCGACGGGTGCAGGATCCGGCGCAGGCACTGCCGCAACTCGGCGGCGGCACGCGCGCCATCGAGTTGATTCTGTGGGAGACCGCGCAACTGCGCCATCTCGAGCAGTCGGCGCAACTCGCCACGCTGGTCGAAGCGTCGCTACGCGCGCGCGTCGAGATGAGCCCGCGCCCGGTGCAGCAGGCGCCGTTCCGCGTGCTCGTCGGCGCCAACATGCCGGCGGTGCTGGTGGAACTCGGCTACTTGTCACATCCCGACGAAGAGAAGGCCCTGACCTCGGGCGCCTATCAGGACCGCATTGCCCTGGCCCTCTTCGACGCCATCAGCACCTTCCGCGAGCGCCGCGAGAAGCCCGCGCCATGACCGGTCGCCGTTGGCTGGTGGCGGCCATCGTGGCCGTGGCCGTGGTGTTTCTCGGATGGGCGCTCTTCTTCGCCTTGGGCAAGCAGCTCGCGTCGCCCACGCCCGATGCCGAGCCGCGCACGCAGTTGGTCGACCCGACGTCGGCCGTGGCCCCGCGCATCTCGGCCACGCTCTACTTCGTGGCCGAAGACGGCGTGAGCCTGGTGGGCGTAGCGCATGACGTGCCACTCGGCGACACGCCGGTGGCGCAGGCGCGCGCGCTGGTCGAGGCGCAACTCGGCACCGACGCGCCGGAACCGCTGATGCGGGCCGTGCCCAAGGACGTGGCGGTGCGCGGCGTGTTCCTGCCCGGGCACGACGACGCCTACGTGGATCTCGATGGCGCCTTTGTGAAGGCGCTGCCCGGCGGCTCGCACAACGAGCTGCTGGCGACCTATGCGATCGTGTCGGTGCTGACCACCAATCTGTCGCCGATCGCGCGCGTGCAGATCCTGATCGATGGACGCGAGGTGGAGACGCTGGCGGGTCATGTGGACTTGCGCGAGCCCTTGCGGAAAAATGAAGGGCTGATTCGTACCCCATGAGCAGACAGTTCGATCGCGCGCCGGGCGACCTGCGCCCCGTCACCATCACACCGCACTATCTCACCCACGCCGAAGGCTCGGTGTTGATCGAGGTCGGGCTCACCAAGGTCATCTGCACCGCGTCGGTGGAGGACCGGGTGCCACCGTTCCTGCGCGGCTCCGGCAAGGGCTGGGTCACGGCGGAGTACGGCATGTTGCCGCGCGCCACCAACACGCGCACCACGCGCGAGGCGTCACAAGGCAAGGTCGGCGGCCGCACCATGGAGATCCAGCGGCTGATCGGGCGATCGATCCGCGCGGTCGTGCGCATGGAACGCCTCGGTGAGCGCACCATCTGGCTCGACTGCGACGTGATCCAGGCCGACGGCGGCACGCGCACGGCCTCGATCACCGGCGCGTTCGTGGCCATGGTGCTGGCCTTCGGCAAGCTGAAGCAGACCGATGCACTGGCCGTGATTCCCGTGAACGACTACGTGGCGGCCACGAGCGTGGGTATCGTCGCCGGCATGCCGCTGCTCGACCTCGCCTACGAGGAAGACTCCAAGGCCGATGTGGACATGAACGTCGTGAAGACCGGTGACGGCCGCTTCGTGGAGATCCAGGGCACGGCCGAGAGCGAGCCCTTCGACGGGACCGCCCTGACCGGTCTGCTCGACCTGGCGGGCAGCGGCATCGAACGCCTGATCGCGGCGCAGCGTGTGATCTGCGCGCCCCTCTTGGGGCGCTGATGCAGCGGGTGCTGCTGGCCACGACCAATGCCCACAAGGTGCGCGAGGTGCGGGCCCTGTGGCACGACGAGCCCGTCGTGCTGGCCACGCTGGCCGACGTGGCGCCGATGCCCGAGCCGGAGGAAACCGGCGACACCTTCGAGGCCAACGCGCGGCTCAAGGCGCTCTACTACGCGGCGGCGATCCCGGGTCTGGTCGTGTCGGAGGACTCCGGCCTCGAGATCGACGCACTGCACGGCGAACCCGGCGTGCGCTCGGCCCGCTACCTGTCGGCCGCGGCATCGTATGACCAACGCTTCGCCGACCTCTTCCGGCGCCTCGACGGCGTCGCCGAGGCTCAGCGCACGGCCAGATTCGTGTGCGCGCTGGTCGTGGCTGGCGGCGACCGCATCGGCTTCGCCACGCGGGGTGTCATTGAGGGACGGATCGCGCAGGCGCCGGCTGGCGACGGCGGATTTGGTTACGATCCCATCTTCTTCTACCCGCCCCTCGGCCAGACGCTGGCCCAGGTGGGCAGTGCCAAGATGGGCGTGAGCCATCGGGCCCAGGCCTTCGGCGCGTGTGCCCGCTGGCTGCGCGGCCTGCGGTAATCTCAGGGAAGACGCATGCAGCAAGGCGAACGATCCGAACGGAGCCGCACGGCTATTCTCAACGCGGCGCTGGAACTGTTTTCGCATCGCGGCTACGGCGCCACCAGCATGCGCGACATCGCGGGCAAGGCCAGCGTGTCGACCGGCAGCGTCTATCATCACTTCCACGACAAGGAAGCGATCTTCCAGGCCCTGCTCGGCCAGTTCCAGGCGATCACGCAGCGGCCCGACTTCCCCATCAACCTGGTGCTCGAGAACGGCGCGGCGTTCGACGACTTCGGCCTGCTGGCCGCGGCGGCGCGCGAGGTGCTCGAGCGCTGGCGCGCCCACCTGGCGCTCTTCTACGTCGATGCGGTGGAGTTCGACGGCCGCCACATCCAGCGCTTCTACGCCGAGTTGGCCGCCCGCTTCGAGCAGTTCGCCGCCGCGCATCGCGAGCGGTTGCACCTCGCCACGCGCATGCACGCCGAGGTGCCCGCGGCCGCCGCCCTGCTCTTTGCCACGCGCGTCTTCATCTACTACTTCTCGGTCGAGGCGATCTTCGGGGTGGAGCGGCAGCTTGGTCTGGCCACACCCGAAGCCACGCGCATGATCGCCGGGATCCTGCAGCGCGGCATGCTACGCCATCCCACCGGCGACTCGCCGCCCGACTGAGGTCAGCCGCGCGGCGCCATGCCGAGCCCGCGCATCTCGTGCTCGATCAGGTGGCGCAGCCCCTCGTCGAGCTCGCGCGGCGCGAAGCCCCAGGCGCGGGTGGCCTTCTCGTGCGACGCCAGATAGGTGACGCCGGCAGCGACGCGCAGCGTCTCTGACGACAGCCGCGGCGGCAGGTCCACGACCGACTCGAGCGCCGCGAGCACCCGCGACATGCCGCGCAGCAGCACCGGCGGAATGCCAACCGCAGGCGCGGCTCGCCCACTGTAGGTCGCCGCGATCTGGAGCGCCTCGCGTAAGGTGTGCGGGGGCCCGGCGATGATGTAGCTCTCGCCAGCCACGCCCTGCTCCATCGCATCGATGTGCGCGCGGGCCGTGTCTTCGATATGGCCCCAGCAGTAGGCAGTGCGCGCCGGTACCGCCGGCAAGCGCAAGCGCAAGTGGTCCACGAACACGTCGCGGAGGGCGCTGGCGTCGCCTGGGCCGTAGACCACGCCCGGGGCCACGATCACGAGCGGCAGCCCGGCCGCGATCGCCGGCAGCGCCACATCGTAGTGCGCCCGCCACTTGCTCTGGTCGTAGACCGAGAGATGGGTGCCGTCGTAGCGGTAGCTCTCGTCGACGAGCGCGCCGTGGGTGTCGGAGAAGATGGCGATGGTGCTGGTGTAGACGCCCTTGGGGATGCGCATCTCGCGCATCACGCCGAGCACGTGGCGCGTGCCCTCGACATTGGTCGCGGTGGCGATCGCTTCCGCCTTCGGCTCGCCGATCTTGTACCAGCCGGCGATGTGGAAGACGCCGTCGGCGCCCTGCATTCCGGCCCGCAGCGATTCAGGATCGGTGATGTCGCCGGTATAGAGCTCGGCGCCGAGCATCTTCAGCAGGGCCGCCTTCTCGGGCGAGCGCACCAGCGCCGCCACCTTGTGACCACGGGTGAGCAACTGCTTGGCAACCTCGGCGCCGACGAATCCCGTGGCGCCGGTGACGAAATAGCGCGACACGGCGCCAGCATAGCGCACGCACACACGTCACACGACCACCCGTTGCACAGTGCTATACATGAGCTGACCAGCCGCGCAGCGGATACAATGTGGGTCCGGACACCAGACCGGAGTTTCCACCTGTCGGGGCGTAGCGCAGCCTGGTAGCGCACCTGCCTTGGGCGCAGGGGGTCGCTGGTTCGAATCCAGTCGCCCCGACCACTTTTCGATGCGACGCTTGCAACGGGATTGCAACGGCGGCTGTCAAGCGCGCTGACACTCACAGCGCACCTGCTCATCGCAGCGTCGGCGTGACTCACGCAGCGGCGCCGATCACCGCGCGCTGCACGAGACGCTGCCCGAAGAAGCGCAAGACGACGCCCTAGGCGGGCAAGGAAGTCACGATCGCATGTGCTTCTGCAAAGCCGGGTCGCTTCAGCAGTAG
>JBDTWC010000121.1:0-6912 GCA_040006875.1 Acidobacteriota bacterium
CCACGACGTGCGGTAGCCGGCGTTGTAGCCGATGATGAGGTCGGGCGCGTTCTCGCGGTACGGTCCGTCGTAGATCACGGCGGTGTCGAACGCCTCGCGGATGCCGATGTCGTTGCCCTCGGCGTCGTGCAGGCCGGCGAGCTTCGCGATGATCTCGGCTTTGAGCGCCGCGGCCTCGGGCCCCGGTGTGACGATGCCCGACTGCTCGCGTCCCTCCAGGTTGAGGAACATGCCGCTCAGGCCCAGGCAGTAGGCGCGGGTCTTCGACCAGTCCACGTCGCGCAGCCATTCGGTAGCGCCATCGGTGCCCGCGCGCAGCGTGAGGTAGCCCTCGCGCAGCAGCCACGCGTTCAGGTTGACGCCGCGGCGGAAGGCGCTGAAGCCGTGATCCGAGATCACCATCAGCACGTCTTTCGGCGTGAGCGATTTCACGACCTCGCCGACGAGCGCGTCGTTCTTCTGGTAGAGCTCGCGGATGGCGTGGCGATGCGCGGCCGGCACCTCGGCGCGATAGGCGGGGTTCTGCTCGTCGATGTAGCGCCAGAACATGTGCTGAATGCGGTCGGTGGCGTCGAACACGCACACGAGCGCACCGGAGCGGAGCTTCTCGAGCGAGGTGAGGAACATCGTGCGCCGTTCGTCGTCGATGTCGTGGGCCTGCTTCAGGAACGTGGCGTCGTCGGTGACACCTTCGTTCAGCGCCCAGGTGTCTTCGGCCAGGCCGAGCGTGGCAAACGGGCCGTGACGCTTGGCCAGGTAGTTGGCGTAGTAGCCCGGATGCGAGATGGGCATCGCCGGCTGCTCGGGATCGAGGTTGATGGGCGAGACGTAGAGCGAGAAATGCTCGCCCAGTTCCAGCACCTGACAGCGCGCGATGCCGGCCACGATCACGCCGGGTGCGGCCTTGAAGGCCATCGGCACCCAGTCGCTCAGCTCCCCCTGGGCGAGCATCACGGTCGTCGTACCGAGCGTGAGGGTGGCGCAACCGGCCGCGCGATCGAGCCGGATCGAAAGCGCCGTGGTGAGTGGGGGATGGCCCTTTACGAAACCGTTGTCCGGGCCTGTGACCACGGTGTCGATGGCGTCGTCTCGCACCTCGACCGGCACGCGGATACCGCCCTCCTTGAAGCGTCCCGCGGCGGGCCGGGTCGTGAAGAGCATGAACGTGCCTTGCGTGCCGAGCAGATCGGGCACGCACATGGCGCTCAGCTCCGCGCCGTAGAAATGGTCGGGCGGGAAGGTGATTGGCACGCGCAGGATCGTGCTCCAGATGCGGCGCTCGCCCAGGATGGTCCAGAACGGCTTCGAGCGCCGCAGGTTGGTGAGCTCCGGGCGATGGCGCGGGATCAGGTACTTGCCGAGCGAGAAGAACTTCTCGACCGTGCCGATGCGCGTCGACGAGAGCACGGGCAGATAGGTGCGGCGATCGCGATCGAGAAAGTCGAAGATGTTGTGGCGGGCGGGATGGGTGCCGGTGCTGAACGACGACCACGCCACGGGCGACAACGCGGGATAGGTGGTCTGCAGGCGGCGGTAGGCGCCGGTGGCGGCGAGGGCCGAGAAGTTGGGCAGCAGGCCCTCCTTCATGAACCGGTCCGTGAGCGCGGGATCCTGGCCGTCGAAGCCGAGCACGATGAAGCGGCGGATCGCCGCCGGCGGCGGACCGGAGCGGCGGATGAGGCGCCACACCGTGCGGAACGGCCACGCCAGCACCGACGCGGCCACGGCCACCATCGTGACCAGGATCACGAGAAACGACGACATCACCGCAAAGCCCGCGCCCGGACCGATGTAGGCGGCCGCCGGCGCCGGCGCCAGCAGCACGCCCGCCGCGATCAGAGCCGCGACGCGCGTGTGTGGTACAAGTCTGGCCATGCGGGTGCGCAGCGACTCGAACATGTGTCCGGACCGTATTGTACTGCTCTGGACCAGCGCCGGCGGCCGCACCGAGGGCCGCCGGTGATCGGCGCGCTGCTGCGCCGCGTGCGCTACGGCACGCCGATTGTCGTGGTCTCGGGCCTGCCCCGGTCGGGCACGTCGATGATGATGCGGATGCTCGAGGCCGGCGGCGTCGCGCCGCTGCACGACGGCATCCGCGCGGCCGACGCCAGCAATCCGAAGGGCTACTTCGAGTTCGAGCCGGTCAAGGGCCTCGACCAGGACGGCGACCTGACGTGGCTCCCGGCGGCCCGCGGCAAGGCCGTGAAGATCATCTCGCTTCTCCTCACCTGGTTGCCCGAAGACTACAACTACCAGGTGATCTTCATGCACCGGCATCCCGACGAGATCATCGCCTCCCAGCAGGCCATGCTGACCGCGCGCGGCGAGCCCGTCGGCGCCGGCGACGCGGCCCGGTCACGCGCCGTGTTCACGAGCCATCTGGCACAAGTCGAGCGCTTCATGGCCGCCCGGCCCTGTTTCCAGACGCTGCCGGTGACCTACCGCGACGCGATCGATGCGCCCGACGCGGTGGCGGCGCGCGTGGCGGCGTTTCTGGGCCGGTCGCTCGACACTGCCGCCATGGCCCGCGCGGTGGAGCGGCAGCTCTATCGAAACCGCGTCGCCGCCGGCGGCTCGTAGCCCGCGCCGCCGCAGGCTAGAATGCGCCCCATGACGACACGCGTGGGAGTGCTCTTCGGGCTGGTGGTCCTGGCCGGCACGGCCTGGTGGCTGTCGGCCAATCGCCTTGTCCTGGCGCCGGGGGCGGCGCCCGTGGACTTGACCTCCGCGCCGGTGCCGGCCGCGGGATCCGGGGTGGCCTGGGTGGCGACCGCGCATCAGCAGGGCATCGTCGGCTATCGCGACCCGGCCGTGGCTCTGTCGCCCGACGGCCGGCTCGTCGCCTATTCCGAAGGGCGGGTGCTGCGCGTCACGCCGGTGCAGGGCGGGATAGATGTGACGACCGCGCGCGGCCAGGGACAGATCCGGCACCTCACGTGGATCGACGATCGCCGCGTGATCTTCGAAGACGGCGGCGCGGCGGTCCGCTGGCAGCTGCTTGAACTCGGCATGGGCACGCGGCCGCTGTGGCCCGAGGCCACGCTCGAAGGCTCGGGCACGACCAGCGGCGTGACCCTCGAGGCCAACCAGCTGCGCCAGCTGAGCGCAAGTCCTGACGGCGCGTGGGTGGCGGGCGTGGCGGCCGGCCGCGAGGGCCCGGAGCTGTGGCGCGTGCGACTCGACGGCCAGGAGTTGTGGCGCACGGCCATCACCACCGGCCAGCCGTCGTGGCCGGCGTGGGCGTCGGCGCGCGAGATGGCGTGTGTGCTCTCGACTGCCGCCGGCGCCGGCCTGTCCGTGCCGTGCGGCACTGTCCCGGTGATCACGGCGCCCGCACTCGCCGTCGCCGGTCCGATCGCGTTCTCGCCCGATGGCGCCACCATCTACACCGCGGCGGCCAACCCGCGCGGCTTCGTGGATCTGTGGCAGGTGACGAGAGCCACCGGGGCGGCCGTAAAGCTGAGCGACAGCGCGCGCGACAGCTATGGGCCGTCGGTGGCGCGCGACGGGACCGTGATCTACAAGACGCAGGAGTACCGCACGCATCTGGGTGAGTGGCGCGATGGCGCGGTGCGTCCACTCACCACGTTCCAGTCCGAAACGGCGTGGTGGCATCCGACGCTGCCGCTCGTGTCGATGACCTACGGCACGTGGCGCCGGCAGATCGACGACGCCAAGTATCCCGACATCGCGCAGGAAGTGGGCGTCGTGGACCTCAGCCAGCCGCTGCCCGCCGATCGACCGACGCTGGTCGTGGCCGCCTCGAACTCGGAGGATCAGGGCATGGCCTGGTCACCCAACGGCACGTGGATCGCCTTCCACTCGCATCGCGAGTTGTCCGACGACATCTGGCTGCGCCCGACCGATGGCAGTCAGGCCGACCGGCGCATCACCATGCTGGGCCGCGGCGCGGAGGTGGGTTGGCCGCGCTGGGCGCCCGACGGCAAGACGCTGCTGCTCGACGGCGCCGACAAGGCGGGAGAGTCGGTGCTCTACACCCTGGGCCTCGATCAGGACACCGGGCAGGTAACCGGCGAGTTGAAGGCGATCGGCGCGCCGGGCTTCGAGATCACGCACGGTGAGTGGTTGCCCGACGGCCAGCGGATCGTGGCGATTGCCAAGGAGGGCCCGGGCCGGCACGCCGTGCTGCTGTTCCCGGCCGGCGGCGGCGCGGCGCAGGTGCTGCACCGCTTCGACACCGAGCACGACTTTCCCGGGCTGTCGGTGGCGCCCGATGGCACGGCGTTCACGTTCGTGGCGCCGGGCAGCAATGGCTTCTATCAACTCTTTCGGCGCGGCCTGAACGGCGGCGTGGTGGAGCAGTTGACGTCCGATCCGACCAACAAGACGCAGCCGGCGTGGTCGCCCGACGGCACGCGTCTGGCGTTCACGGCCTGGAGCTACGACGCCTCGATCTGGCGCGTGGCCCGCTAGTAAGAGACGAGGCCTGAGCGTAAGCGCCCAGGCCTTCGTCGGACTGCTACTTCGCCGCCACGAACATGATCTCGACCAGGCCGCCTGCGCTCACGAGTCCGGTGCGCACCGTGGCCCGGGCCGGCAGATCCTTGATCACTGACTGATAGCCCTGGTTCATGCCGCCGAAGTTGGCGACGTCGGTGATGTAGACGACGCCGTCGACCACGTCGGCCCAGCTGTAGCCGGCTGCAGTGAGCGTGCGGCCGATGCGCGCCAGCGCTTCGGTCGTCTGCGCTTCGATGTCGGTGGCGTTGGTGGCGGTATTGCCCAGCATGCCCGACAGGTAGAGGCGTTTGCCGACCTTGACGGCGCTGCTCAGCAGCGGGCTCGGCTTGCCGGGCGTGCCGTCGGCGGCCGGAGTGGCGAACGTCTGCTTGGCGCCGCTCACCGCGGTCATCGCGATCTCGACCAGGTTGGCGGGGCCCATCAAGGGCGACACCACGGTGGCGCGGGCCGGCGGGTCCTTGGTGAAGTAGGTCCGGTAGACCTCGTTCATCTCCTGGAACTTGGCGTTGTCGGTGATGAACACCTTGGCGCTGACCACGTTGTCGAGGGTCATGCCTGCTTCCTTGAGGATCTCGACGCCGTTGTCGAACACCGTCTTGGTCTGCACCGCCATGGTCCCCTCGACGTTCGAGTTGTCCTTGCCGTTGCGCGACACCAGTCCGGCCATGAACAGCGTCGTGCCGCTCTTGATTCCGTAACTGTAGGGATTGGGCGACTTCATCCACGACGCCGGGTGGATCACCTTGCGCTCGCCGCCGGTGGGCACGGCGATGACCGACATCTCCACCAAGCCTCCGGTCACGACCAGATCCGCCACGATGGTCGTGCGTGCCGGCGGATCGGCTTTCCAGAACGTGCGGTAGACCTCGTTCATGGCGGCGAAGTCGGCCGCGTTCTTGATGTAGACCTGCACCGAGGCCGCGTTGGCCAGGCTCGACCCGGCCTTCTTCAGCGTGGCGTCGAGGTTCTCGAGCACCGCCTTGGTCTGGGCGCGGATGTCGCCCTCGGCTACGATCGTGCCCGATGCGTAGACCAGCCCGTCGGCCTTGGTGGCTGCGCTGAAGGGCAGCGCCGAGGCCCCCGCGAACCGCTGCACCTGCGCCGTCATGCTGCCTCCGAGTCCCACAATCCCGATGAGTCCTGCCGCCACCAGTCGTCGCACGTGATCCTCCTGCAGACCCGTAGATGCGAGTCTGACGGCGTCCACTCTACCTCAGCCCGCCGCCCGCCGGCAGCCTCGGAGTGGCGCACGTAGCCGTTGTCTGCATAGCTCTGGCGGCGGCGAATCCGCTACACTGAGCGCGCACATGCCTTCGTCGATCAGCTACCCGAAGACCGCTCGCAAACGCTCGAAGCTCCATGGTTGGGGCGTGTTTGCGGGCGAATCCATCAACAAGAACAAGTTCATCATCGAATACACCGGTGAGCTCATCGCCAATAAGGTGAGCGACACGCGCGAAGACAAGTACCTCAGCCAGGGGTGCATCTGGGTCTTCCGCGTCAACCGGGCGTGGTCGCGCGATGCCGCCATCGGCGGCAACAACGCGCGCTTCATCAACCACTCGTGCTCGCCCAACTGTTACAGCTGGGTGGATGTGAAGCAGAAGCGGATTTTCATCCGCGCCGGCAAGCACATCGCGCCGGGTGATGAGCTCACCTACGACTACAACACCGAAGGCGACAAGACCATCCCATGTCGCTGCCAGCCCGGCTGCAAGACCCGACTCTGACCGCGCGTCCACGCCGTGTCGTCGCGGCGATCGCGATGGCCTGTGCGGTGCTCGGTGCCGGTTCGTGGATCGCGCTGCTCGCGCAGCGCGCTCGCGGCGCTGGGCCGAGCCTGTCCACGCTGGTCGTGGAGTGGCCCGGGCGGAGCCCGGCAGCGGAAACCGGAGCCGGCGTGCTCGACGCGCCGGTGCTGCCAGGTGCCATCGCCCAGGTGTTCGCGCTGGCGGCGGCCGCCGAGTCGGGCCTCGTGTCGTCGTCGACCACGTATCTGTGTCGTCGTGTAGTGACGGCCGATGGGCGGCGCTTCGTGTGTACCCATCCTGACTTGAAACGGCCACTCACCCCGGCCGAGGCGCTGGCCTACTCGTGCACCGACTTCTTCGCTGACCTGGCGACGCGGTTGCCGCGTGCGTCGCTCAACCGCCTGCGGCGCGGTGTGGGCCTCGTCGCGGTCGGAGACGACGCGCCCTGGACCTCGGCGGTGATTGGCCTGGCGGGTCCGCCGACCTCGCCGCGCCAGCTGCTGACGGCCGTGGCTCGCGTGGCCGGGGTCGGTCCGGACACGGCCGTGCCGCTGCGCGCTTCGACTCGGGCGCTAGTGCGGTCTGGCCTGCGCGGCGTAGCGGACTTCGGTCCTGGCCTGGCCCTCGTTGGACGCGAGCGGCCGTCGCTCATGACCGGCGGCGCATCACCATTGCCCGG
>JBDTWC010000122.1:0-6903 GCA_040006875.1 Acidobacteriota bacterium
TCCGGCGTGTCTTCTTCCTTGCAGTGCGACAGGCCGTGGCTCGACCTTGCGAACATCATCACCGACGGCATCACGCGACCCATCTCCACGGCATCGTGCAGTGGACCTGAGGGCAGGCGTGGGGCATGCCCGGTGGCTTCCTGCACGGCCTCGGCACACAGGTTCACGAGGCGCGGATCGAAGCGGCACGGGTCAATTCGCCACACGTGGCGCCACTCCACCGAGACATGGTTATTGGCGGCGGCCTGCGCCGCGGCTTCACGCGCATCGGCGAGCGCCTGCCTCAAGGTCGACGGCTCGAGCGCGCGCTGGTCGAGCGCGATCTCGCACACGCCCGGCACGGCGGTCACGATGGCGGGCTCGACCGAGACGGTGCCCACTGTGCACACCATGCCGATCTCGGGCGTGGAGTGGCGGCGAGCGATGTCACGGAAGGCGAGCGCGGCTTCCGCCGCGGCCAGGAAAGCGTCGCGGCGCATGGCGATCGGCGTCGAGCCCGAATGTGCCGCCTGACCCACGAAGCGGAGCACATTGCGCTCCACGCCGTAGGTGCCGATCACGGCGCCAGTGGACCTGCCCATCGCTTCGAGCACGGGGCCCTGCTCGATGTGCAGCTCCAGATACGCGCGCGGCCGGCGCGCGTCGAGGGCCTGGCGTGCCTCGGGCATGCGGTCCACGCTCACGCCGTTCTCGGCCAGCGCGTCGGCCAGGCGCACACCTTGCCGATCCTTCAGATTACGCACGCTGTCGGGCACGAGACTGCCGCTGGCGCCTGACGATCCAAGCAGGCTGCGCGAGAAGCGCGCGCCCTCTTCGTCGGCGAAGTCCACGACCGCCAGTGTCACTGGTGGGGCGCTCGCCGCGTAGCGGAGCAGCGCGTCCACACCGGCCAGCACCCCGAGCGGACCGTCGAGCCAGCCGCCGTTGGGCACCGAGTCGAGGTGTCCGCCGATGATCACCGTCTCGGGCCGCTGGCCGGGCAGCGTGATCCACTGGTTGCCGGCCGTGTCTGTCTCCGCGCGGAGTCCTTTGGCGGCCAGCACCTCGTCGAGCCAGGCGCGCGCCTCGCGCCACACCGGTCCCCACGCCACGCGCTGCGCGCCGCTCGCATCGCTGGTGCGCGCCGCCAGGGCACGCAGGTTGGCAATCACATCGCGGGCGCTCACCAGTCGATCCCCGGCTACTGCTTTGTTGGCACCACGGGCAGCTCCACGAAGCTGGCCGCGCCGGGCGCATGGTAGATTCGCTGCGTGGCCTTCACGTAGTCGGCCGGCTTGGCGAAAAAGATGTTGGGCACAAAGGTCTGCGGATTGCGGTCGTAGAGCGGGAACCAGCTCGATTGCACCTGCACCAGGATGCGGTGACCGGGCTGGAACACGTGGTTCGCCGTGGGCAGGACGAAACGGAAGGGCAGCGGGGCGTTGGCGGCGATGGCCTTGGGATCCGAGACGCTCTCGCGATAGCGGCCCCGGAAGATGTCCATCGAGATGGGCAACTGGTAGCCGCCCATCTCCGGCTGGCTGGGCACGTCGTCGGGATAGACGTCGATCACCTTCACCACCCAGTCGCTGTCGGTGCCGCTGGTCGAGGCCACGAGGTTCACGACCGGTGCGCCGCTGATGCGCACCGCCTCGGTGAGCACGGGCGTCGTGTAGCTGAGCACGTCGGTGCGGTCGGCCACGATGCGCTGATCCCAGAGCAGCCAGCGCTGCCAGGCGGCGCCGTCGGCGAAGCGCACCGGCCGCGGCAGATACGGCACCGGCTTGGCTGGGTCGGACACGTACTCATCGAAGCCGCTCGGCTCCCTGGCGGTGCCCGCGCTCGGCGCCGTGAAGGAGAGGCCGAAGCTCGACGTGAAGTAGAGCGGCTTGGCCACGGCCTCGCACCCCTTCTCGCACGACAGCGGCCACTTGGGCAGCCGATCCCAGTGGTTCTCGCCGGTGTTGTAGATGAACACGGGCGGTGTGTCGGCCTTGGGCGCACCGGTCTTCAGGTACTGGTCGAAGAATGGCTTGAGCACGTCGCGCCGGAACTGCAGCGCCGTGTCGCCCTCGAATTTCAGCGGGCCCAGCGTGGCGCCTTCGTAGTTCACGCCGCTGTGCCGCCACGGGCCCATCACCAGGTAGTTGAGCGTGTTGTTCTTGTCCTTGGACTCAGTGGCCAGGTAGCTATGGATGGCGCCCCACATGTCTTCCTGATCCCAGAGGCCTTGAATCCACATGGTGGGCACGGTCATCGGCTGCTTGGCCATGATCTTGTCGAGCGCCTGCTCCTGCCAGAACTGGTCGTAGGCCGCGTGCTCGGACACCTTGCGCCACATGGGCAGCTGCTCGAGGCCGTTGGCCGCGGCGTAGTCGCCGGCCGAACCGGCGCGGCGGAAGTTGTCGAAGTCGTCGTAGCCATGCCGAATGATGGTGCTGCCGGCGGCCCGTCCGGCGCTCTGTCCGGCGAAGAAGTCGAAGTTGGTCTGACGGAAGGCGCCGTAATGGAACCAGTCGTCGCCCATCCAGCCATCGATCATCGGGCTCATCGGCGCCGCCACCTTCAGCGCGGGGTGCGGATTCACCAGCGCCATCACCACCGTGAAGCCTTCGTAGGAACTGCCGAGCATACCCACGCGGCCGTTGCTCTCGGGCACGTGCTTCACCAGCCAGTCGATGGTGTCGTAGGCGTCGGTCGAGTGATCGGTGGTGGTCTTGTTGAGCGGCCCGCGTAGCGGGCGCGTCATCAGGTACTCGCCCTCGGAGCCGTACTTGCCGCGCACGTCCTGGAAGACCCGGATGTAGCCGTCGGCCACGAACACCTCGTCGCCCTGCGGCAGCGTGGCCAGCATCGACGCCGACTGCGCGCGCGTGGCCCGGCCGGCGGCGTTGTAGGGCGTGCGCGTCAGGATCATGGGCGCGCCCGTGGCGCCCTTGGGCACGACGATCACGGTGTAGAGCTTCACGCCGTCGCGCATCGGGATCATCTCGACGCGCTTGTCGTAGTCGAAGCCGGTCGTGGGCCGGACGAACTTCTCCGGGATGTCGGGCGTGTCGATCGGCGTCTGCGCGCGGGCGGAGACGGCGGCGACGACCGACAGGGCAGCGGCGAAGATCAGGCGACGCAGGGCAGTGGCGCTCATGTCAGCAGTGTAGCTGGCTAGGCGGCGGCCGGTGGCACCTCGGCCCACACTTTCGCGAGCTCGACGATCACCTCGACTGCCTTCTCCATGTCCTGTACCGACACCCATTCCAGGCGCGAATGGAAGTTCTGTTCGCCGGTGAAGAGGTTCGGCGTCGGCAGCCCCATGAACGACAAGCGCGACCCGTCGGTGCCGCCGCGGATGGCGCGTTCGCGCACGGCCAGGCCGGTGCGCCGGATGGCCTCGCGGGCGCGCTCGACCACGAGCGGATGCTGATCCAGCACCTCGCGCATGTTGCGGTATTGCTCCTCGACGGTGATCTCCACCGCGGCGCCAGCAGCCCCCGCCACCACCTCATCGGCCAGGCTCCTCAGCCACGCCGCCTTCATGGCCAGGCCCGAGGTGTCGAAGTCGCGCACGATGAGCTTCACGGCGGTGCGGTCCACGGCCGCTTGCACCACGTAGGGGTGCACGAAGCCTTCGCGGCCGTCCGTCGTCTCTGGCGAGAGCCGATCCGGCGGCAGGCGATCGATGAAGCGCGCGGCCAGCTTGATGGCGTTCACCATGTGGCCCTTGGCGTAGCCCGGATGGGTGTTGCAGCCGCGGAACGTGACCGTGACGGCATCGGCGGAGAAGCTCTCGAACTCGAGCTCGCCGCGCTGGCCGCCGTCCATCGTGTAGGCACACACCGCGCCGAACCGGGCGACGTCGAAGTGCTGGGTGCCGCGGCCGACCTCTTCGTCGGGCGTGAAGGCGATGCGGATGGCGCCGTGCGGGATCTCCGGATGCGCGACCAGGAACGCCGCCGCCGTCATGATCTCGGCCACGCCGCTCTTGTCGTCGGCGCCGAGCAGCGTGGTGCCCGAGGCGGTGACCAGGTCGTGCCCCACGCATTCCCCGAGATACGGCACATCGGCCACGCGCAGCACCGCTGCGCTATCGTCGGGCAGCACCAGGTCGCGGCCGTCGTAGCCGCGATGCACGATCGGCCGCACGCCCGCGCCGCTCATCTCGGGCGAGGTGTCGACGTGCGCGATGAAGCCGATGACCGGCACGGCCCGTTCGGTGGTGGCGGGAATCGTGGCCATCACGTAGCCGTAGTCGTCCATCACGACGTCGGCGAGCCCGAACGCCCTTAGCTCGTCGGCGAGATCGCGGAGCAGCACCAGTTGTCCGGGCGTGCTGGGGTAGGTGGCGGCATCTTCGCGCGCCTGCGTGTCGTAGGTGACGTAGCGAAGGAAGCGGTCGAGCACGGTGACCATCGCGTTCCATGATGCCACCGACGCTCGTGAACTTCACCGGTCGCGATCTCGTCCGTCATGTGCATGAAGGCGAGATCCGCGCTGCGCTGGGTTGGGCGTGCTGTCATGGCCGGGGTGGCGCTGGCGCTGGTGGCCCTGGCGGTCGGATACTGGCGCTCCGGCAACGACTGCGCTGACGTGCTCGCCGCCAGGCCGGGCCAGGCCATGAAGGCCTTCGTCTACTGCGACTACGGCGCCCCCGACGTGCTGCGTCTGGCGAATGTTGCCGCGCCCACGCCCGGCGACGGACAAGTGCTGGTGTCGGTGCGGGCCGCCGGCATCAACCAGCTCGAGGCGCACCACCTCCACGGCACGCCCTACGTCATGCGGCTCGACATCGGGCTGCGGAAGCCGAAGAATATCCGGATCGGCGCCGACTTCGCCGGCGTCGTCGCCGCCGTGGGCCCGCACGTGACCCTGTTCAAGCCCGGCGACGAGGTGTTCGGCGCGCGCAACGGCGCGCTCGCCGAGCAGGTCGTCGTGGCGGAGACGTCCGTGGTGCGCAAGCCCACCAACATCACGTTCGAGCAGGCCGCCGCCGTGCCCGTAGCGGCCGTAACGGCGCTACAGGCCGTGCGCGACCACGGCCACGTGCAGCCCGGGCAGTCGGTGCTCGTCAACGGCGCGTCGGGCGGCGTGGGCACGTTCGCGGTGCAGATCGCCAAGGCGTTCGGCGGCGGCGTCACCGGCGTGAGCAGCACGCGCAACGTCGATCTGGTGCGATCGCTCGGCGCCGCCGTGACCATCGACTACACGAAGCAGGACTACACGCAGGGCACCGAGTCCTACGACGTGATCGTCGACATGGTCGGGAACCACACGCTGCGCGAGAACCGGCGCGTGCTCACGCCGGCCGGCATCTACGTCATGGTCGGCGGTCCCGAAGGGCACTGGATCGCGCCGCTCGACCGGGCGGTGCAGATGATCGTGTACTCGAAGTTCGTGAGCCAGACCTTTGTCATCTTCCTCGCAAACGTGACCAGCGCCGAGCTCACCACGCTGCGCGACTTGATGCAGGCCGGCACGGTCACGCCGGTCATCGACCGGCGCTATCCGTTCTCCGAGTTACCCGAGGCCATGCGCTATCTGGAAACCGGTCGCGCCCACGGGAAGATCGTGTTGACGGTCGCTCCGTAGGCACCACGCCCCCGGGCTCTCGATGTCTGTACTAGCGGTTCAGATACGCAAGCGAGGCGCGCGGCGGCGGGTAGACGTTCTGCACACCGGGCAGGATGCCGTCGTAGGCGATGCGCCAAGAGTAGCCGTTGGCGCCGACGCCGCCAATCAGGTCCCAGAAGTCGCGGCTCTGGCAGCGCACGACCACGTCGTCCGAGATGGGGCGGCCGCCGCCGGCGTCCTTGATGCACCAGCCCGCGTCAGGACCAATCGGATTGAAGCGCGGGTGGCCGTAGTGCACGGCGGCCACGGCCGCCATGAGGAAGTTGATGCGGTCGTCGCGGGTCGAGCGCGAGCCCAGGTCGAAGCCAAGCTCATCGTGGATGCGCACCAGGATGTCGAAGGCCTCGCCGATGCCCATGGTGCGCTGCGGTCCCACGGCGCCAGTATCGGGCGCGGCGACCACGGGCACCGCCGGCGTCTTGAACGACTCGGTCGTGGACCACGGGCCGAGCGCGCCGTCGAGCTCCGCGCGCACGCGCCACGCGTGGACGGTGTCGTAGGGCAGATCCACTTCGGCGACCACCGCGGTGTGGTCGCCGGCGCCCTGTGCCACCACGATCGTGCCGATCGAGCTGCCGTTGCTGTCGAGACTCTCGATCCGGTATTGCACTGCCAGCAGGCCGAAGCGGCCGATGGCGTTGGTGAACACGAGCTCGGGCCGGCGGGTGGCGATCTGCTCGCCGCCCCTGGGCGACACCGGCACCGGCGCGGTGACCTTCAGAGTCGCGCCATCGGGATTCTCGGTCGTGGACCCGCCCGCAGCGCTCGGCGACACCGGACTGGCTGGGGATTCCGAACACGCCGCGGCGGCGCCAAGCGCGCTCACCAGGACACTCAACCGAACCAGGGCGCGCGGATCTGAAAGCATTCGTAGACCTCTGATGAACCAGGACAGAGACCCACGGTATTCGCGAGCTCGCGGTCGACGGGCCACAAAAGCCACGAATGGGCCGGCGGCGACGGTGGACAGCCGGATCGGCTCAATGAGTGGCGTCAGTCGGTGCGCAGCGCTCGCATCGGCGCCAGCGCCGCGGCACGCCGTGCCGGCACCACCGAGGCCACGAACGCGGCCGCGGCCAGCGCGCCGGCCGCCACGCTCAGCGCCGCCGGATCCCAGAAGGTCACGCCGTAGAGCTGCGCCGACAGCAGATAGCCCGCGCCCACGGCCAGCGGCAGGCCCAGGGCGAGGCCGAGCGCGATGCGCTTGAACGCGCCGCCCAGCACCAGGCCGACGACCCGCGGCCGATCGGCGCCGAGCGCCATGCGCACGCCGATCTCGCGCGTGCGCCGCGCCACCGA
>JBDTWC010000123.1:0-6893 GCA_040006875.1 Acidobacteriota bacterium
CCAGCGCGCGAAGCCCGCGGTCACGGTGGCGGCGAGCACGACCACGACGACGACCGCAACGCCCGTGAGCAGCACCCGGACGGGCGCGCGGCTCGGACGTACGGTGCGCCTCGGTGCGTAGAGGCCGAGCAGGACGAGCCCCATCACGCCCTTGTCGAAGTTGAGGTACTTCGTGTACGGCACCGAGTCGACGCTCAGCCGCACGCCGTCGAGCACGCGCGGGTTGGCGAAGCCGGGCAGCGCGTGGGCCAGGATGCCGGCACTCAATGCGAGCATCAGCGCGAGCGCGAAGCCGCGGAGTGGGCCGTCGGGCGCCTGCTCTCCGAGTCGGCAGGCGGTGACGAGCGCGAAGAGCGTGGCCAGCGCCCACGTGTCGACCAGTCCGCCGGCCTGCGCGAAGAGCAGCGACGCCGCAAACGGCAGCACCCACCACGACGGCGCGGTCGGCGCGCGCGTGACGCGCGGCGCCCACAGCAGCACGAGCGCGAGGGTGAGGGCCGCGAATGCGGCCACGGTCATGGCGAGAAGCCCTTGCGATCGGTCACGAAGTAGAGCGGACGCTTCATCGTCTCGACGAAGCTCTTGGTCAGATACACGCCCACCGTGCCGATGGCCAGGATGACGAGCCCGCCGATGAGCGCGAGCAATGCCGTGGACACGGCCAGGGCCCGCAGCACGCCGTCGGCCGGCATCGCCGCCAGCGCGAGCCAGCCCAGCCGCCCCAGTGCCATCGCGATGATGGCCGCGCCGAGCATCACCACCAGCTTGAGCGGCACGTCGGAATAGCCGACCAGCACGTGGAACGCGACTTGGGCCGCGCGATAGAGCGAGTAGCCGCTCTGGCCGCCGCCGCGCGCCTGATGCTGCACGTCGATGGTGGTCGTGGGCACGTTCATGATGGCCATGATGGCGTTCACGTTCCGGGTGCGCTCGCGGTACTCCCGGAAGTAGCTGACCGCAGTGCGCGACAGGCAGCGATAGTTGCCGACGCGATGGTCGTAGCGCACCTGCATGAAGAAGTGCACGACCGCGTAGAAGAGCCGCGCCAGGGTGCGTTTGAGCAGTGGATCCTGGCGTTGCATCCGCCGGGTCAGCACCAGATCGGCGCCGGTGGTACGGGCGGCGTCGAGCATCGCAGGCAGCGCCGCCGGGTCGTCCTGCAGGTCGCAGGCCATGATCACGACGTGGTCGGCATCGACGTGATCGAGGCCGGCGGTGATCGCCACATGCTCGCCGTAGTTGCGGATGAACCGGATGGCCCTGACCCGCGAATCGTGCGCCGCGTAGGCCTCGAGCAGCGCCCACGATCGATCGCGACTGCCGTCGTCGACGAACACGAGCTGCCAGTCGTCGGTGAGCGGCGTGAGCGCGGCCACGATGCGCCGATGCAGTTGGTCCAGTGTGGGCTCGCCCTGATATACCGGGACGACCACGCCTATCTTTGCCACGGTGGACACTATAGCGCTAGGCCCAGGTAAGATTCTCCCATGACGGCCACGAGAATCGCGCTGGCGTTGGGAGGAGTAGTGATGACGGTGGCCTGCGGCGGCGGCTCGACAGCCACGAACGAACCGGTGCCTACTGAGGCGCCCTACGGCACCTGGACCTCACCGCTCACGGCGGCGCGGGCCACGGCCGGCGCGCTGCGCCTCGGGCAGATCACGGTGGACGGCGATGATCTCTACTGGCTCGAAGGCCGCGCCTCGGAAGGTGGCCGCAACGTGCTCGTGCGCGCCTCCGCTGGCGCGCCGCCCGTGGACGTGTCGCCGACGGCCTTCAACATCCGCAGCCGCGTGCACGAGTACGGCGGGGCCGCCTACGTGGTGCATCAGGGCACGATCTACGCATCGAACTTCGACGACCAGGTGGTCTACGCGTTCACCGTCGGCAGCGCCCCCAAGGCGCTCACCCCGAAGGGCTACTTCTACGCGCAGTGCCGCGTCGATCTGGCTCGCCAGCGTTTGATCTGCGTGCGCGAGGACCATACCAAGGGCGATGCCCAGCCTCCGGCGGCGATTGTCGCGGTGCCGCTCGGCGCAACTGCGCCGTCGGCCGGCGTCGTGCTGGCGTCGGGCGCCGATTTTCTGTCGGACCCAGCGCTCAGCCCCGACGGTCGCTCGCTGGCATGGCTGCAGTGGAGCCATCCGAACATGCCGTGGGACGGGACCGAGCTCTACGTGGCCGAACTCGACGCCCGCGGGGTGCCGCATGCGAGGGTGAAGGTAGCCGGGGGCAGCGACGAGTCGGTGTTCCAGCCGTCGTGGTCGCCCGACGGCCTGCTCTATTTCGTGTCCGACCGCACCGGCTGGTGGAATCTGTACCGCCGCAAGGGCGACGCCACCGAGCCGATCCACGTGGCTCCGGCCGACTTCGGCAAGCCGCAGTGGAGTCTCGACACCAGAACCTATGCGTTTGCGTCGGCCGATCGCATGGTGGCGACCTACAGCGACCAGGGCCAGTGGCGCATGGCCCTCATCTCGCTGGCGACGCGCAGCTTCGAGCCGCTCGACCTCGCGCTCGAGCCGCTCGACTCGGTGGTGGCAACCTCGCGCGCGGTCTACTTCGTAGGCGGATCGGCCACCGAGGGCGCAGCCGTGACCCGCGTGTCGCTGGCCGGCGCCGAGGCCGAGGTGTTGAGGCGATCGCGCCAAGACCGGCTCGAGCCGTCGCTCGTGTCGGTGCCTGAAGCGATCACCTTCGACAGCGCCGGCCAGCCGGTGCACGCCTTCTACTATCCGCCGACCAACCCGGGCTTCCGCGCCCCGGCCGGCACCACGCCGCCGCTGCTCGTGTTGAGCCACGGCGGACCCACCGGCGCCACCGATGCGGTGTTCGATCCCGAGATCCAGTTCTGGACCACGCGCGGCTTCGCGGTGGTGGACGTGAACTACGGCGGCAGCAGCGGCTACGGCCGCGCCTATCGCCAGCGGCTCAACGGCCAGTGGGGTATCGTCGACGTGCGCGACGCCGTCAACGCGGCGAAGCACTTGGTGGCGGCGGGGAAGGCCGATCCGGCGCGGCTCATCACACGCGGGGGCAGCGCCGGCGGCTACACGACGCTGGCGGCGCTCGCGTTCCATGACACCTTCAAGGCCGGCGCGAGCTACTACGGCATCAGCGACCTCGAAGCGCTGGCGCGCGACACGCACAAGTTCGAGTCGCGCTACATGGACCGGCTCGTGGGGCCCTATCCCGCCATGCAGGCCACGTATCGCGAACGCTCGCCGATCCACGCCGTCGACCGGCTCAACTGCGCGCTCATCCTGCTGCAGGGCCTGGAGGACAAAGTGGTGCCGCCGAACCAGTCCGCGATGATGGCGGCGGCGGTGCGCAAGAAGGGCCTGCCGGTGGCGTACGTGACGTTCGAGGGCGAGCAGCACGGATTCCGGAAGGCCGAGAACATCGTGCGCGCCCTCGAATCGGAGCTGTACTTCTACGGCAAGGTGTTCGGCTTCGCGCCCGCCGACACGCTGACGCCGATCGCGATCGACAACCTCAAATAGGGTGCGGCTCGGATTTCTGGGCTCGGGGTCTCGGGGACTCGGGGATCAGGGGCGAGGGACACTTACCCGGGAACGGGGAACGGCGGCGGCGTCCAGCCCGAGTCCGAGGGAGCCATCCCGCCTCCACCGTGCCGCCCATCGCACTCCCTTCTGCGCCGGTCGTCGGCAGCGATGGTCCGCTGCCTGCGGCCGGCCCCGGCCGACGCCCCGAGCACCGTTAGAACTTGATGGTCACGCCCGCCGTCGCGCGCCAGAAGTCGAACTTCGGCAGCGGCAGATCGCCGATGCCGGCGATGTCCTTCCACGACACGTCGCCCGTCTGGAACCGGCGGACGTCGGCACGGAGGCCGATGTTGGGCGCCGGGAACAGGTACACGCCGCCGCCGACGTTCCAACCGACGTCCTGCGCGCTGGCGCTCACGACGTTGCCGAGGAACGGCACGTTGAGGTTGCCCGTCACCCGCACCACGCCCACGCCCGCCGAGCCGTACGGCTGGATCGGCCCGGTCGGCGCGCGCAGCACCAGGTTGCCCATGTACGTGGTCATGTTCGCTTCCACGTCCACGACGTCGACGTTCTCCAGGCTGCCGAGCCACACGCGCGCGGCTTCGAACTCGATGCCGATGAGACCCCCGAACGTGACGGCCGCGCCGAGCGTGCCCTTGTTGGTCTCGTTGATGCGGGTGGCGCCTGCAAACGCCGTTGCGCGCAGGTCGGCCGAGGCCGTGACCGGCGCGAGTGAGGCGGTGAGGGTGGCCGCGAGGATCCAGGCGGAACGATGTGTGCGTGTCATGCTTTCACTGTAGATCATCGATCCAGGCCAGGGATGTCGCAGATTGGACGTCCGCATCCCGTGGCTGGGTTGGCCCGAATCGAGCACCTCGGCGGTCGCGGCGGTCCGCCGATGGTATCGGTCGTGGCGATCGTCGAAGATACGCTCGGAGTTCCCCGTCCATGACCGTCCGATCCTCTGCGCGTCCGGCGATTCCGCGGGCCGTCACGGCCGCCGCCGTGGCCAGTCTGCTGGCCGCGTGTTCGGGGGCCGCGCCGCCGTTGGCGGCGGTGCCCGCGGCCGACGCCATCTTCACCGGCGATTTCGTGACGCTGGACCGGACGCGGCCCCGGGTCGAGGCGCTCGCGGTGACAGATGGACGCATCGTCGCCGCCGGCGCCAGGGTCGAGGTGATGCGACTGGCGAGCGCCGACACGCCGACCGTGGCGATTCCCGGCGTGGCGGTTCCGGGCTGGGATCGCCCTGACGCAGTCGGGCATCACGCGGAGGACGCCGGATCCGTCTGGCGGGCGGATCGTGCGCAGCGCCTCCGGCGAGGCGACCGGCCTGCTGGTGGATCGCGCACAAGGCCTGATCGCCGGTGGGACCGACGGTTCGGCCTCCGGCGGCGATCCTGAAGGCGGGACGCGCGCCGCGCTCGAGCAGTACGCCCAACTCGGATACACGAGCATCCACCAACTGGACGGCGTCGTCACGGCCGCCAAGAACCGGGGATTCCAACTGAACGTGCATGCGATCGGCGACAAGGCGGTCACACGCCTCCTTGATGCCTTCGAGCGGGCCGGGGTGACGGCCGCGGATCGCTTCCGAGTGGAACATGCGTCGATGGTTGCGCCCGCCGACGTGCCGCGATTCGCGCGGCTGGGCGTCGTGGCGTCGATGCAGCCGGTGTTCATCGGCGAATACAGCCGGTGGGCCGCCGACCGGGTGGGGCCGGTGCGCATCAACTCCGTGCTCCCGATCCGGACCCTGCTGGCAAGTGGCGCCGTCGTGGCGTGTGGCACGGACTACGGCGCGTCGGACTCGGGCGATCCCATCCAGACGCTGTCTGCCCTGGTGGCCGGACGGAGCGCCGACGGCTCGGCGGGTGCCGCGTGGTTCATACCGCAGCGCGTCGACGTGGACGCGGCGCTGCGCTGCATGAGCGAGGGGCCGGCCTTTGCGGCGTTCCAGGAGCACGACCTCGGCGCGCTCACCGTCGGACGCTACGCCGACTTCACGGTCCTGTCGGCGGATCCCCACACGACGGCGCCGGACCAGTTGCGAAACCTCACCGTCCGCATGACGGTGATGGCTGGTCGCGTGCGGCACGACACCGCGGCGACCCGGAACACGTCGCAGCCCGGACACTGACGAGGCGTCCGGCTGCGGCCAGGAACATCGCTCGGGTGGGCCTCGTATCCGATGTCCATGAACGAGCTGCGCCTCGCCCTTCGCCTGGTACGCCGTCAGCCCATGACCTCGCTGCTGGCGGTGGTGGCGCTGGCGCTCGGCATCGGGCTCACCACGCTGATGTTCAGCATCCTCAACGGCGCGGTGCTGCGCGGCCTGCCGTTCGAACGCTCGGAGCGCATCCTGCACGTGGCGCCGTTCGACATCAAGGAGAGCGACGACTTCGAAGCGACGCAGTGGGAGTTTGCCGAGTGGGCGGCGCGCCAGACCTCGTTCGAAGACTTCACGGCCGTCTACATGAGCAATGCCAACGTGGTGGGTCCCGACGGCACGCCCGAGCGGTACCGCGGGGCGTGGGTCACCCCCAACACGTTTCGGATGCTGCGGACCCGTCCGGCGCTGGGCCGGGACTTCAGCGACGCGGACGGCACGCCCGGCGCCGAGCCGGTCGTCGTCATCAGCGACCGGCTCTGGCGCGACCGCTTCAAGAGCCGGCCCGACGTGGTCGGGCAGCCGCTGCGGGTCAACGGCACCGTCATGACGGTGGTCGGTGTCATGGCACCCGCCTTCGCGTATCCGGTCGTGCAGGAACTGTGGGTCGCCCTGGCCGTGAATCCCTCGCTCGAGGGCAAGGACGCGCGCAACTCGGTCGAGATCATCGGGCGCCTCCGCGACGACGCCACCCGCGATCAAGCCTCCGCGGAACTGGCGACGATCGCGGCGCAGGTCGCGCAGCTCGACCCGAAGCGGCGTGACGGCATCACGGTGGAAGTGAAGCCGTACGTGGAGGAGTTCATCGGCACCGAGACGGTGAACCTGCTGAACGTGATGCTCGCCGCGGTGATGCTGGTGCTGGTGATCGCCTGTGTGAACGTGGCCAACCTGCTGCTGGCGCGCGCCGCCGACCGCACGCGCGAGGTGGCCGTGCGCACCGCGCTCGGCGCGCAGCGGTCCGAGATCGTGCGCCAGACGCTCACCGAGGTGTCCGTGCTGGCCGTGATCGGCGCCGTGCTGGGGCTGGGCATCGCGTATGTCGGCACCGGGATGTTCAACCGCGGCATCGTCGACACCACCCCGCCATTCTGGATCGACGTCAGGCTCGATCGCGTCGTGTTGGCCTTCGTGACCGGCATCACCGTGCTGGCCGCGCTGGTCGCGGGTCTCGTCCCCGCCTTGCGGGCCTCGCGCGGCGACGTGCTGCCGCT
>JBDTWC010000124.1:0-6881 GCA_040006875.1 Acidobacteriota bacterium
TCAACTTGTCCTTGTTCGCGTTGAAGATGTCCATGTAGCGGTTGGCGTCGTCGAGGTGGGTCTTGGCGATCTTCGACAGCGAGTCGCCCGACTTCACGGTGTAGATGCCATGAATGTCGGTGCGATCGGCCTTGACGTCGGCGGCCAACTCGGCCTCCCAGCCGGCGTGCTTCTTGATGGCGTCCCAGAGCAGGTCGCGCTCGAGGGCATAGGTGGTCTTGCCGGCGATCTGCACCTTGCCGCCAACTTCCGTCATCGAGAAGTCGCGCACGCCGAGGGTTGCAGCGGTCGCTTCGAGGTCACGATATTTTTCGAGCATGTTCGTCTCTCCTGTTTCGCGCCGCCGTTTCGACAGCGGTGCGGGTGCCACGTCGCGGGGGATGTCGTTACCTCGAATCATGACACGCGAACCCACCGGTTCGTTACCCCGAGCCCGGCCAGGCCTGTCCTATACTGCGGCGATGAGCTGTCTCTTCTGTCGGATCGCGGCCGGCGAGACCCCGGCCCGCACGGTGTTCGAGGACGACGATCTCGTGGCCTTCGACGACATCAATCCCCAGGCGCCGATGCACGTGCTGGTAATACCGCGGGCGCACCTCGCCACGGTCAACGATCTATCGCCCGAGAACGACCGTCTGGTGGGCGCGATGGTGCGACGCGCGGCGGCGATCGCCGCCGACCGCGGCTATGCGGGCACAGGATTCCGGACCGTGTTCAACTGCAACCCCGACGCCGGTCAGACAGTGTTCCATCTCCACCTGCACGTGCTCGGCGGACGCACGCTGGCGTGGCCCCCGGGCTAGTCGCCGACTGGCGCGGCCGGGGGGCTCGGATATGCTGCCTCGATGCGCATCCTGGCCCTCTGTGGCAGCCTGCAAGCGCGGTCGCGAAATCTGGACCTGCTGAAGACGGCGGTGGCGTCGGCGCCGCCCGGCGTGTGCGTCGATCTTTTCGACGGCCTGCGCGACCTGCCCCACTTCGACCCGGACCTGGAAGGAGCCGGCGTGCCGGACAGCGTGACTCGCTGGCGCGCGGCTCTCGCCGCCAGCGACGCCGTGCTCATCGCCTGCCCCGAGTACGCATTCAGCCTGCCCGGCGTGGTGAAGAACGCCATCGACTGGGTCGTGGGATCAGGCGAGCTGGAACGCAAGATCATCGGCGTCACCGCCGCCACGCATCACCCCGATCGCGGCCGGCGTGGGCTGGCGGCGCTGCGTGAGCCGCTCACGGCGGTGAGCGCCACGATCGTCGGGGGCGAGCCGATTGCGCGCGGCCCGGATGCCGATCGCCAGGTGGCGGCGCTCGTCGCCGCGCTCGTCGCCGCGGTCAAAGGCGCTACGCCCGCCGTCTAGTCCGGCTTCGCGAGCAGGTAGCGGCCGCGGCTGTGCTCGCGGTCGAGGAAGAAGTCGACGACCCGGTAGCCCCGGCCGAAGTAGGTCTCGAACAGCTCGCGGGTCTGCATCCGCCACTCGAGTGCCAGCGTCGGCGCCGCGCGCTGCATCTCGGTGAAGCCCATCGGGATCTCGAGCGTGAGCCGACGCTCGTCGCGGGCCAGGAACAGCTCGCCGTTCTCGAGCCACGACTGGGCGGGATGCGTCACGTTGACCGGCACGGCGGCGGCGATTTCGTGGCTCTTCGCGGCCAGCGCGTCAGTCGGCGTCACGCGCCGCTCGACGTGCGGCTTGGCGATCCACCACTGCACCACCAGACGGTCGGTGGGCGTGCCCTGATGGAGCACGCTCGTGGATTCGCCGTAGACGTTGCGGTGATATTCCTCGGCCACGACGCCCAGTTTCGTGAAGTTGAGGTGGGCGTTCATCGCCTGCAGCGGATCGTAGGTCCACTCGATGAGCTCGTAGCCCTGGCCCAGCGCGCGATCGCGCTGGGCCAGCTTCAGGGCCCGGCCCAGGCCGCTGTTACGATACTCGGGCAGCACGCCCAGCATGTGCGACCACTGCAGCACCTGGCGGCCGGTTTTCATGCCGACGATGGAGTAGACGAAGCCGACCATGCGGTCGGTGGCGTCGTAGGCGCCGATGAGAATGGCGCCGCGCTTCACGGTGATCGTGAACACCGGCAGGGTGACCATGTCGTTCAGGTCGGTGAAGCCCCAGACGGCGGCCTCGAGGTCCATCACCTGGCGGAATTCGTCGGCGGTGTGCAGGTCGCGGAAGCGCAGTTCAGACATCGGATGACGAGTGTAGCAGCGGAGGCAATTCGACCAGCCGCCGGATGAGGGGCACGTGGGCCGGCCGCGCCGGCGAGTCGTCGCCAGAACGCCGCAGCCAGACGGCCCGCAGTCCGGCACCGAGTGCACCGTGCACGTCGGCCGTCAGGCTGTCGCCGACCATGACCGCCTCATTCGGCGCCACCCCGGCCGAGGCGAGCGCGGCCTCGAAGATGCTGCGGTGCGGCTTCATGAAGCGGTTGGGGTGTGCCGACACGTGGGTACGCACGAAGCGATCGAGTTCGAAGTGGGCGGTAAACGCCTCGAGCGAGCGGTGCGAGTTCGAGATCACGCCGAGCTCGAGCCCCCGGGCCGCGAGCGCCGTCAACACGGCGTGCACGTCGTCGTAGAGAGCGAAGTGATGGTTCGCGGCCCAGTCCTCGTAGATCTCGGCGGCGGCCCGCCGCACCCCGGCGCCGCGCCCGCCCATGTGCTCGATGATCGCCGCGGTGTAGTCGATGAACAGGTCATGGGCGTAGCGCGGATCGGCCGGATCGTCGAGCAGCGGTAGGGCGCGGCTCACGGCTGCGTCGAAGACCTGGGCATCGACGGCCACGCCGTGGGCGGCGCAGGTGGTGGCGTAGCCGGCGCCCAGGAACCGCGGCCCCGGGTGGATGAGCGTGAAGTCGACGTCGAAGAACACCGCCCGGAGCGTCGCCGCCAGCGTCACTCTGCTGGACCGGTCCACGGCCCGGCCACGACCATCACCGCACGACTTGGGTCGAGCAGCCGGCGCACCACGCGGGCGACGTCGTCGTAGGTCACGGCGGCGATGTGCGCGGGTAGCCTCACGTCATGATCCATGCCCAAGCCGAAGAGCTCGGCCGAAAGCAGAAACCCGGCGATGCCGCCGTTGGTCTCGAGTTGGCGCGGCAATGAGCCCACGAGATACCGCTTGGTGTCGTCCACTTCCTTGACCGTGAAGCCGTGGAGCAGAACCGCGTTCAGTTCGCTGTCGATTGACTCGATGGTGCGTTGCACGTTCTCGGCCGCCACGCCCGCCCGCACCATGAGCGGACCCGCCGCCACGCTGGCGTCGAGGCTGCTGAACACGTAGTAGGCCATGCCCTGCCGTTCGCGGATGCTGTCGCCAAGGCGGCCGCCGATCGCGTACTGGCCGAGCGCGTTGTTCATGACCACGGCCGGGTAGTAGTCGGGGTCGCTGCGCGCCAGGCCCACGAAGCCGTAGGCCACGTCGGCCTGCGACTTGCCGGGCATCGCCCGCACGATCAGCCGGCGGCCCGGGACGGGCGGCGGCAAGCCGGGTGCCGTCGCCACCGCCGACGTGCCGGCCCAGTCCGCCATCCGCCCCGCTACGGCGCCCACGAGCGCATTGGCGTCGAGATCGCCAACCGCCACGACGGTGGTCGCCGCTGGCGAGAAGACGCGACGATGGAACGACTCGAGGCTGGCGCGGGTGAGCGCGCTCACGTCCGCGGCCGTGCCGCGCACGGGCCGGCCCAGCGGATGGCCGCCGGGATAGAGCGCTTCGTTCAGAGCGTCCACGGCCACCGATCCCGGATCGTCGGCCGCTTCGCGAATGGCGGTGAGCAACTCACCCCGGCGCGTCGCGACCTCGGCTTCAGGGAACACCGGGTTGCGCGTCACGTCGCAGGCCACGGGCAGCACCGCGTCGAGGTCGTCGACCAGGCACGTGGCGCTGACCACGATCTGCTGGCGACCGGCGCCGACCGACAGCGACGCGCCCCGCCCGTCGAGTTGGTCCGCGATCGCGTCGGCGCTGTAGGCGGCCGTGCCCTGATCGAGCACCAGGGCCATCAGCGCCGCGGTTCCGGCGGCGCCTTCGGGGTCCGCTGAGGCGCCGGCGTTCACGCCGATGGCGACCGACACCGCCGGAATCAGGCGATTCCTGGCGGCGATGATCGTGAGCCCGTTGGGCAGCACGCGTCGTACGACCGTGAGGGCCATCAGCGCGTCTCTCCGGCGGAGCCGACCGTGGGCTCGAAGATGCCGATGGTGCGGTTGTCGGCGGTCAGGTATCTTGCCGCCACCGCATTGACCTGATCGATGGTCACGGCAGCGAGCCTGGCGCCCACCTCGTGCCAGTCCTGCCAGCGGCCGATGGTGGCGAAGTAGCCGAGCTGGTGCGCCAGGTCGGTGACGCTGCCGCCGTCGAACACGAATCGGGCGCGCAGTTGGGCACGCACGCGGGCCAGCTCCGCGGCGGTCACGCCAGCGCGCGCGGCCAGCTCGATCTGCCCGAGCACGGCGCGTTCCACCGCGGCGATCGACTGGCCGTCCGCCACCGTGGCGCTGAGGGCGTAGAGGTACGGTTCGGCGGTCGGTGCCAGAAAGCCGCCCACCGTCGAGGCCAGGCCGGTGTTGACGAGTGCGCGATAGAGACGCGCGCTGCGCTGGGGCGTCGGCACCGAGCCACCCGACCAGATGTTGAGGCCGGCGGCGCCCGACATGATCCCGTCGAGGGCCAGCAGCGGGAAGAAGTCGGCGTCGCCAAAGCGGGGCGCGTGGTAAGCCGCACGCCAGTAGGCGGTGGTGCCCGGCTTTCTCAGGTGCACGCGCCGCTCGGCCTCTTGCACCGGTTCCACGGTGGTGGTGCGTCGTGCCGGGGTACCCGGCGGGATGGGGCCGAAGGCCGCCTCGACGCGCGCCAGCACGTCGTCGGTGCTGACGTCGCCGACGATCACCAGGGTGGCGTTATTGGGCACGTAGTATCGCTGGTAGTGCCCGAACAGGTCGTCGCGGGTCATCGTCTTCAGGTCGCCAATCCAGCCGATGGTCGGATGGCGGTAGGGGTGCGCCTTGAAGGCGGTGGCCGTCATCTCGGTGTCGAGCCGCTGCTCCGGGTCGTTGTCGCCGCCCTGCAGCTCCGAGATGATCACGGTACGCTCGGACTCGCAGTCGGCCGGCTCGTAGAGGCAGCTCACCATCCGCTCGGCCTCGATGAAGAGCATGCGATCGAGCGCATCGGCGGTGGCGGTCTCGAGATAGGTGGTCTGGTCGATCCAGGTGTAGCCGTTCCAGCTGCCGCCGTACTGCTCGATGATGCCCTTGACCTGGTCGCGCGGGATGTTGCGCGTGCCTTTGAAGTTCATGTGCTCGACCCAGTGCGACACGCCGGTGACGCCGGGACCTTCGTCGCGTGAACCGACCTTGTACCAGCACCACACCGACGCCAGAGGCGCCGTGTGCACCTCCTGAACCAGCACCGTCAGGCCATTGGCCAGGGTCGACTCGTGCACCATCCCTCCACTGTACAATGGAGGAATTCCTATGGCCGAGTGGAAAGACACGTGTAACTTGCCGCGCACGGCCTTCTCGATGAAGGCCAACCTGCAGACGGCCGAGCCAGAGACGGTGGCTCGGTGGGAGGCCATGAATCTCTACGGGCAGATTCGTGAGGCGCGTCGCGGCGCCCCGAAGTACCTGTTGCACGACGGCCCCCCCTACGCCAACGGCGAGATTCACATCGGCACGGCGCTCAACAAGATTCTGAAGGACTTCGTCGTGAAGTCCCACAACATGCTCGGCTTCGACGCGCCGTATCTGCCCGGGTGGGATTGCCACGGGCTGCCGATCGAACTCAAGGTCGATCGCGAACTGGGCCCGAAGAAGCGCGAGATGTCGACGGCCGACTTCCGCCGCGCGTGTCGCGCCTACGCCGAAAAGTACGTCGGCATCCAGCGCGAGGGCTTCAAGCGGCTCGGCATCATCGGCAAGTGGGACGATCCGTACCTGACGATGGCGTTCCGCTATCAGGCGGCGATCGTGCGCGCCTTGGGTGCATTCGTCGCCCAGGACATGGTCTACAAGGGCAAGAAGCCGGTGCACTGGTGCACGCACTGCCGCACGGCGCTGGCCGAAGCCGAAGTCGAGTACGAACCGCACGTGTCGCCCTCGATCACGGTGGAGTTCCCGCTGAGCGAGGCGAGCCGCACCGAGGCCGAAACGCGCGTGCCGGCGCTCGCCGGCCGTCCGGTGTCGGTCCTGATCTGGACGACCACGCCCTGGACCATCCCGTCGAATCTGGCCGTCGCGTTCCATCCCGACTTCGAATACGGCGCGTATGACGTGAACGGCACCGCCGTGATCGTGGCCCAGGACCTGGCCGCGTCGGTGGCGGCCAAGACCGGCCGCTCGTTCGAGACGCTACTGGCCACGTTCCCCGGCGCGGCCATGGAGCGGCTCCTCTTCCGGCATCCGCTCTACGACCGCGACTCGCTCGCCGTGCTGGCCGACTACGTCACGCTCGAGTCGGGCACGGGTGTCGTGCACACCGCACCCGGGCACGGCGCCGACGACTACCACACCGGCGTGAAGTACGGCCTCGAGATCCTGGCGCCGCTCGATGCTGGCGGCCACTACAACGACACGGTGGAGATGTTCGCCGGCCTGCAGGTGTGGAAGGCCAACCCGATGGTCGAAGCGGCGCTCGCCGAGCGCGGCCGCCTCTGGCACCGCGAAGACTTCTCGCACTCGTATCCGCACTGCTGGCGCTGCCACAACCCGGTGATCTTCCTCGCCACTGCCCAGTGGTTCATCGCCATGGAAGCACAGGACCTGCGCAAGAAGGCGCTCCAGTCGATTGCCGACACGCGCTGGATTCCGAGCTGGGGCCGCGCTCGTATCGAAGGCATGATCGCCAACCGGCCCGACTGGTGCATCTCGAGGCAGC
>JBDTWC010000125.1:0-6794 GCA_040006875.1 Acidobacteriota bacterium
CTTGCCGGGCAGCTCGACCTTCTTGGCCGGCTCGGGCGTGTTGTCGCCACCACCACCACCACCGCCACCCGGGCCCTCTTCCGCGAGCCAGACGATGTCGTCGGGCAAGCGGTCGGGCACGAACTCGGCGATCTGCGGGGCGGGCATGAAGCGCACCGCCAGGAAGAACAGCACTACGGCGGCGACGTGCGTCGCCACTGATACGCCGAATGCCCCCCCAAGGCGACGCTCCTGGAAGTCGACTGACACCTCGGCTGGACGGTCCAGGCGTACGTGGGTCGATCCTGAGGGCGCTCGGCGGACGGTTGCGGCCGTGCTCTGTGGGTCGGGCATGCGCGATCAGCAGTAACTCAGTCGGGGGGAGAACCAATTCTGACCGACGGTTCCGGATCTAGACAAGTGCAAACCGCGATCCAGGGCCGACCCATCGGCCCCTCTCCCCTACGACGCATCCGCCGGACCAAAGGTCGCGCCGTCCGGCCGGCGCGGAAGACAGTGCTAGAATTCGAGCATGTTCACGAATGCGTTCGCTCTCTTCGGACCCATCGGACTGCCGGAGATGCTCATCATCCTGGCGATCGTCATCCTCATCTTCGGCGCCAATCGGCTGCCGGAACTGGGACGCGGCATCGGCGCCGGGATCAAGAACTTCAAGAGCGGCATCAAAGACGAGAGCAAGAAGGACTGACCCGGCGTCCGCCTCTTCGTCACAGCACAATGCGGAGATCGCCGGCTCGCCTGGTGACCCGCTCCCGGTCTAGGTACTCCAGCAGCGGAATGGCGAACTTGCGCGACACGTTGTAAGTGTCCTTGAACGTCTTCACATCCACGGTCGCTTTCCCATCAGCCGCCGCGGCCTTGCGCGCCGCCACATCCGCCTTCAAGCGCTCGAGTACGTCGCGGTGGAAGAGCAGAGTGTCGAGGCGCACCAGTCGCTTCTGCTTCACCATCAGCTGCGTGATGCGCTCGACCAGCGCTGGTGCGCGGCGCGCCTCGCTGGCCACCGTGGCCGCATCGGGCGGAGTGAAACCGGCCTCGCGATAGCGTCGATCGAGGAACTCGTGGACCTGCGCTTCTTCCGGCGTCAAGTTCACGCGATGCGCGCTGAGCGACAGCGTGTCGGTGGCCACCACTCGACCGGCCGCAACGAGCGCGGCGACCACGCGCTCAAAGACCAGCGGCGGCAAGGCGGAGAACCAGCGGCCGCGCGCGCCCTCGAGCGGCATGCCGGCAGCCAGCGGGGTGGCCTGATGGAACATCTCCAGCCCCGCGAGTAGAGCGGCGGTCGGCGCCGTGATTGAATCCGCGGCAACCACCAGGTCGCCCGCCGTCATGGCCACGGCGTCGCGCTCCAGCGCGGCCACGATCGCCGCGAGCTCGGCGGCCGTCGCACCGGTGCGGGCCACCAGTTCGCCAACGGCCACGCCCGACGCACCAGCGCCGGCGATCATCACGCGCAGCGCGCCAGCGATATCCGCCGCGCGGTTCTCGCGCAATTGCAGGGTCGCCATGCGGGCTTCGCCCCGCGCCGTGCGCAGGCCAGGGCGCGGTGGCAGTGGATCGAGGACGACGCCGCCGCCGATCGTGACCAGCGGCGAGTAGCTGCGCATGATGAAGCGGTCGCCGCGGGTCACGACTGCCGGCGTCTCAAAGCGAAGGCGGACGTCGGCCGATCCCGCCGGCGCCACCAGCCCCGCTTGCCCGGCCACCGACACGCGCGCCAGGATCTCGGCGGTGCCCTGGTGCACACGCACTCGCGCGCCGTGCTTGAGCGCCGCGCCCGGCAACAGGGTGACGCGCGCATCGACGCGTCGCGTCGCGCGGAAGGTCTCCGCGGCAGCCACGACCCCGCCGCGCGGCACGTCAGCCACGTCGATGCCGGCCAGGTTCATGGCGACACGCTCGCCCGCCGCTGCGCGCTCGCGCGGCCGCCCATGCACATGCAGCCCGCGCACCTTGACGCGCGTTCCCGTCGGCAGCACGACCAGCTCGTCGTCGACGGCGACCGAGCCCGACGCCATCGTGCCGGTGACCACCGTGCCGAAGCCCTTCATCGAGAACACGCGGTCGACGGGCAGACGGGGCAGGCCAGTGGCCGCGCGGGGCGGTTGACTGCGCGCCAGGGCCGCCACCGCGTGACGCACCGCGTCGAGGCCCTCGCCGGTCGTCGCCGACACCGGCAGGATCGGCGCGTCCTCGAGAAATGAGCCGGTCACGAGTTCGCGCACTTCGAGCGTCGCGAACTCGATCGCGGTGGCGTCGACGGCGTCGCACTTGGTCAGCACGACCAGTCCGCGCGACACCCCCAGCAGGCGGCAGATGGCGAAGTGCTCGCGTGTTTGTGGCATCACCGATTCGTCGGCGGCGACGACCAGCATCACCAGGTCGATGCCGCCCACGCCGGCGAGCATGGCGCGCACGAAACGCTCATGGCCGGGCACGTCCACAAACGAGGCCATCACGTCGTCGGCCACGGCGGCGTGCGCGAAGCCGAGTTCGATGGTGATGCCGCGCTCCTTCTCTTCCTTCAGCCGGTCGGGGTCGGTGCCGGTCAGGGCCCGCACGAGCGAGCTCTTGCCGTGGTCGATATGGCCGGCCGTACCGACGATGACCGTGCGCATGGCGGACTAGCGCCCCTGCTTGCGCACGGTGCGCTCGCGCCGACCAGGACGCTGCCCCGATCCGGCGCTGGGCCGCCGCGCCCCGACCGGCGGCCGCTTGGGCGTGACGCGGCTACGCCGCGCACCACGTGCTCCTTGGTGGTCGCGCACCGCAGCCAGCGTCGCCTCGACCGCCAGTTCGATTTGGCGGCGGTCCATGTCGATCTTCACCACCTGCACCCGCACCGGGTCGCCAAGCCGGAACACCTTCTTGGTGCCCTCGCCGAACAACACCCGGGCCTGCTCGTCGAAGCGGTAGTAGTCGTCGGCCAGGGTCGAGATGTGGACCAACCCTTCGACGAAGTGCTCGGTGAGCTGCACGAACAGGCCGAACGACGTCACGCCGGTAATGTAGCCGCCGTAGACCTCGCCGATCTTGTCGGCCATGAAGCGCACCTTCTTCCACTGCAGCAGCTCGCGCTCCGCTTCCTGCGCGCGCCGCTCCATCGCCGAGGTGTGCACGGCGACCTCGGGCAGGGCTTCTTCGAGCTCGGCCCGACGCTCGGCGTCGGCCTTGCCGTGGCGCAGCTCACGCAGCACCCGGTGCACGACCAGGTCGGGATAGCGGCGGATGGGCGAGGTGAAGTGGGTGTAGGTGTGAGCCGCGAGGCCGAAGTGTCCGAGGTTGGCCGCGTCGTAGCGCGCCTTCTGCATGGTGCGAAGCATCAGGAACGCAATCGGCCGCTCCTCGGGCACGCCGCGGATTCGGTCGACCAGGTGCTGAAAGTGGCGCGGATGCAGGCCGCCGGGCGGCGCCGCCAGGCTAAAGCCGAGCGAGGCCACGAAGTCCTCGAACTCGATGACGCGCAGCGGATCGGGCGCCTCGTGCACGCGGTAGAGCGACGGCATCCCCTCGCTCTCGAGGTGCGCGGCCACGGTTTCGTTGGCCAGCAGCATGAACTCCTCGATCAGGCGGTGCGCGATGTTCCGCTCCGTGGCCACGATGGCGGCGATGGCGCCGTCGGCGTCGACCACGACCTGCGCTTCGGGCAGATCGAAGTCGATCGAGCCGCGGCGCCGGCGGCGGTCATTGAGCACGGCGAAGAGGTCGCGCATCAGCTCGAACGTGGGCACGAGTTCCACATACTGGGCCAGCAGCGCCGGCTCGCGATCGGTGAGGATGGCATTCACGGCGTCGTAGGTCATGCGCGCCCGGCTGTGGATCACGCCGTCATGCAGCTCGTAGCGCACCACCTGGCCGCGACCGTCGACTTCCATCAGGCACGATTGCACCAGGCGGTCAACGTGCGGATTGAGACTGCACACGCCGGTGGCGAGCTCGTGCGGGAACATGTGGACGGCGCGCTCTGGGAAGTAGACCGAGGTGCCGCGCTCGAAGCCGTCGAGGTCGAGAGCGCTTCCCTCAGGGACGTAGTGCGCTACGTCGGCGATATGCACGCCCAGCCAGTAGTGCCCGTTGGGCAGACGCTCGATCGAGATGGCGTCGTCGAAATCGCGCGCGTGCTCGCCGTCGATGGTGACGATGACGTGCTGACGGAAATCGGTGCGGTCGTCGAGGTCGTGCGCACGCACGATCACGTCGCGAGCGCGAGCCTCGGTCACCGCATCGGGCGAGTGCTCCTCGGGAATGCCGTGCTTGCGCAGCACCACCTCGGTGTCGACGCCCGGATCGTCGAGTCCGCCGAGCAGTTCCACGACGCGTCCGGAGGCTTCCGCGGTGACACCGGGCCAGCGCGTGACCTCAACAGTCACCATGTCGCCGTCATCAGCGCCGAGGCTCTCGTCGATGGTGACGCGGATGTCGGTGTCGAGGCGGGGATCGAAGGGCTTCACCACGGCGAGGCCCTTACGATCCCGGCGCATCTGCCCGACCACGCGGGCGCTGCGCCGTTCGACCACGTCGAGCACGCGGCCTTCAACGCGCCCGTCGGCCTTGCGCAGCTCGACGCGCGCGGTCACGAGATCGCCGTGCATCGCGCCGGCGCGCAGGTGGGGCGGAATGAAGATGTCTTCCCCGCCGCCGCCCGGCACGACAAAGGCGTAGCCGCTGGCGTGGCCCTGGAGGCGTCCGGTTATATCCGCTACGCGATCGGGCAGCGCGTAGCGGTTGCCGCGCACCACCGCCAACTCGCCACTGGCGGCGAGGGCGCGGAGCTGGCGCTTGAAGGTCGCGTGCTGGTCACGCGGAATGAGGAGCACGCGCGCGAGGTCGCGGGCGGTTGCGGGCGGGCCCGCATGGTTACGAATGGCCCCGAGAAGGGCGTCTTGATCAGTCACGTTATGGCCGTTGGCCCGGTCGAGGGGAGATAGCGGCAGTAGCCTATCAGTCCCGCCCCGTCAGGAGCACTTGAATGTCGCCCACGTTGGTATCGCTGGGTCCGGGGCGGAGTAGGTCGCCCAGCGCTTCGAGAAAGGGATAGCTGTCGTTGCGCGCCAGGAACGCCGAAGCGTCGAGGCCGAGGTCGCGGGCTCGCGCCGCCGAGCTGGAATCGACAAGCGCGCCGGCCGCATCGGTCGGGCCGTCGATCCCGTCGCTGCCGACCGACGCCACGACGGCGGTCCCCGAGGCCGCGCCCAGCAGACCGAGAAGCGCCACGCCGAACTCCTGATTGCGACCCCCGCGGCCGTGACCGCGCACGGTCACCGTGGTCTCGCCGCTCGACACGAGCGCCACCGGCCGGTCGCGGCTGCCGATCCGGGCCTGCGCGTCGCGCCACCACGCGTCGGCTGCCGTCCGGGCTTCACCCGCTACCGGCGCGTCGATCACGATCGGCTGATAGCCGAGCTGCGCGGCAAGCGCGGCGGCGCCCGACATGGCCTCCGCTCGTCCGCCGATGACCCGCGCGCTCGATCGCGCGAGGCGCAGGTCGCCCGCCTTGGGCGTATCGGGAATGGCACCGGCGCGGCCCGCTTGCATCAGGGCCACGACCTCGGGGTCGGGGGGCTGCTCACCCGTGAACGCCGTCAGCACCGCCAGCGCGTCGTCCCACGTCGAGGGGTCGGGCACACACGGCCCGGAGCCAATCACGCTCAGGTCGTCGCCGATCACGTCGGAGATGGCCAGCGTGACGACCACGCCGCGACATGCCGCCGCGAGCCGTCCACCCTTGACTGCGGACAGATGTTTACGCACCGCGTTCAGGGCGCGAATGTCGCCGCCCGCCTTCATCACCTGCGCGACCACGCGCTGCTTCGTGGCCAGGGTCAGGCCTGGCATCGGCCCCGACATGAGCGCGCTGGCGCCGCCCGACAGCAGACACACGAGGCAGCCATCGATCGGAACGCTGGCGGCGAGTTCGAGCGCGAGCCGCGCGCCGGCGACGCTGCTTGCGTTGGCGATCGGGTGGCCACCCTCGACAAACACGTGGGCCGCCGGCCAATCGTCTGGCTTCCGTGGGGCGATGACCAGGCTGCCCGCAATCGGCTGCGCCGCACCGGCCAGAAACGACTGGAACATCGCGGCTGCGGCCTTGCCGACCGCCAGCACGTGCACGGGACCGGCGGGCAGCTCAGCATCAAGGCTGGCAAGCGCCTCAGGCACGAGCACCCGCGGCGACACCGCCGCCACGCCAGCTGCCGCAATAGCGGCGGCATCGGCGCGCAGGTGCGCGAGCGGCCCGGTCAGTTGATGCGAAGCGGGTCGGTCCAAGCCGACAAGCGGGTCACGACGTCGAACTCCTTCAAGAGCTGCGCGACCACGATGTCGGCGTCGTCCTTGTGCGAGAGCGCGTCGATTTCCGCGATGATGCGGCACAAGGCCGATTCGACGGAGCTGATTGCGCGCTCGGAAAAATATTCGCGCTGCGCATCCAGGCATTCCTGATGCTTCACGAACTCTTCTCGGTAGAACTCAATCAGCGAAAGGACAGGCGCGGAAGGCAGGGGTCCTTCGCTCAGGAAGTGCGGCATGCGACCTTTGGTCCTGTGCATCATCCGATTGACTTCGAGTGTAAAGCCGCCGCGACTGACGTGTCAACGGGCGACCGGTCCTTGCGGATTCCAGCGCCAGGTGGCCAGAAGTCCGGCCGCGGCGCCGACGAGCGCCCCGGTCAGCACCAGGGCCACGGCCTCTGGCCAGGCCAGCGCGTGAACGGTGTCGGGCCCGAGGGCCGTGAGGGCCGGCCCGAGCGCGCGACTGAGCGCCCGGCCCATGGCCGCTAGCGTCCCGAGCGC
>JBDTWC010000126.1:0-6780 GCA_040006875.1 Acidobacteriota bacterium
CACCAACCTCGCGCGCCTGGTGGCGGGCAGCACCGCCTCGTTCTCGTGGACGGCACCGGCCTCGGGCGGCGTCGTGAGCAGCTATCTGCTGGTGGCGGGCGCAACCCCCGGCTTCGCGTCGGCCGTGGCGCAACTGCCGGTGCCCGGCAACCAGACCGGCATCAGCGTGCCGAACGTGCCGTCCGGCACTTACTACGTGCGCGTCTACGCCATCAACGGCGGCGGTACCAGCCTGCCGACCAACGAAGTGCAAGTCGTCGTGGCCGGCCCGGCGGCTCCTGGCACGCCGACGCTGAACGCGCCGAGCGTCGTTGGCCACACGGTGGGCCTGTCGTGGACGCCGGGCGGTGGCGGTGTGGCGACCTCCTACGTGATCGGCGTGGCCCCGACCAACGGCGGCACGGTGGCGCCGGTCAGCACGGTGACGAGCACCTCGGTGTCGGTGCCAGGCGTGCCAAGCGGCACCTACTTCGTGCGCGTCATTGCCGTGAACGCGGTCGGCAACAGCCTGCCGTCGAACCAGGTGACGGTGGTGGTCCCTTAAGGAATCGCGCGCCTCACTCACACCATGCACCAGGGTGGTCCTCAGCGCTGAGGGCCGCACCGGACTTCGTATGGCCACCGTTGGGCTAAGATTCTCGCGGGCATGGCCGACACCTCGTACCCGCGCAACCGCATCCGCGTCACCCTGCTCGAGAACATCCATCCGGCCGCCGCCGCGGCACTGAGCGAATTCGGCTACGCCGTGCAGGTCATTCCCCGCGCCCTCGACGGCGAGGAACTGCGCGAGGTGATGGCGGCTTCGCACGTACTCGGTCTACGCTCGCGCACCAAGCTGCGCGAGGAGCATCTCGCCCACGCCAGCCGACTGCTCGCCATCGGTTGCTTTTCGGTGGGTACCGACCAGGTGGCGATTCAGGACGCCGCGCGGCGCGGCATTCCGGTGTTCAACGCGCCTCACGCTTCGACCCGCAGCGTGGCCGAACTGGCGCTCGGCGCGATCATCGCGCTGGCCCGGCGGCTCGGCGACAAGAGCAACGCGCTGCACAACCGCACCTGGGACAAGTCGCTCGAGGGCGCGCACGAGATCCGCGGCCGCACCGTGGGCGTCGTCGGCTACGGACACATCGGTCAGCAGGTGGGCTTGCTCGCCGAGGCCTGCGGTATGCGGGTCGTCTTCCACGACGTGCTGAAGAAGCTTCCGCTCGGCCTGGCGCGTCCGATGGCCGACCTCGATCACCTGCTCGACGAAGCGGACTTCGTCACTCTGCACGTGCCCGACACTACGCGCACCGCCGCCATGATCGGCGCCGCCCAGCTGGCGCGCATGCGGCCGCGCAGCTACCTGCTCAACCTGTCGCGCGGTTCGGTCGTGGATGCGGAGGCGCTGCGCGCGGCGCTGCGCAGCGGCCACATCGCCGGGGCCGCGCTCGATGTCTACCCCCAGGAACCCACGCCCACGGTGGCCGAGTTCGACGTGGGCTTCGCCGACCTGCCTAACGTGATTCTGACGCCGCATGTCGGCGGCAACACCGAGGAGGCGCAGCGCAGCATCGGCCTCGAGGTGGCAAACGCCCTCAACGAGTTCATCGATCGCGGCTCGACCGAAGGCGCGGTCAACTTCCCGCAGGTCAACCTGCCGGCCATGCCCGACACGCACCGCATCCTCAACATCCATCAGAACGTGCCGGGCGTGCTGGCGGCGGTGAACAACATCGTGTCGGAAGTGGGCGCCAACATCGAGGCGCAGCAGCTCGCCACCACGCGCGACATCGGCTATCTCGTGATGGACGTGAACCGCGAGTTGTCCGACGAGGTGCACACGCGGATCTCGGCGCTGCCCATGAACGTGCGCACGCGCATCCTCTACTGACGATGGCGAACGTGCTCGACGCGCGTGATCTCACCGGACCGGTCTCGGTCATGCCCGCGTGCGTGCGCGTGGCCCCGGCCCCCGCTGAGGTGGCCGACCTGCTGCGCGACGAGTCGCGGATGACGGCCGCTGCGGTGGCCTCGGTGGCCGAGCCTGTCACCGCTACCGAGTTGCGCCACGTGATGCGCTGGCACGCGGACCATGGGCATCGCGTGGCCGTGAGCGGCGCGCGTACCGGAGTGGCCGGCGGCGCGGTGCCCGAGGCGTCGGCGCACCTGGTGTCGGTGGCGCAGATCCGCGGCGTCGTCGCGCTCGACCTTGCGGGCACACCGCCGACGGTGCGCGTGCTGGCCGGTACGACGCTGCGCGACGTGCAGGCGTATCTCGTGGCGCACGCGGCTGGGTGGGCACTGCCGCTCGACCCAACGGAGGCGGGCGCGTCGGTGGGCGGCATGGTGGCGACCAACGCCGCCGGCTCGCGCGCCTTCCGTTTCGGGGCCACGCGCGACTGGGTCGTGGGCCTGACGGTGGAACTTGCCTCGGGACGGACCCTCGAACTGCGTCGCGGTCGCGATCGCGCCAACGGCGATGCGCTCACGCTGGTCGACGGCGATGGCCCGCGCGTGGCGCACCTGCCCGCGCTCCCGAAGCCGCACACCAAGAACTCGATCGGCTACGGCTTCACGCCCGATGGCGACGTGCTCGATCTCTTCGTGGGCAGCGAGGGCACGCTCGGCGTGGTCAGCGAGGTCGTGTTTCGGCTCGATCCGATTGCCGAATCGCGGCTGGCCTTCCTGCAGTGCCTGGGCACGCCGGCGCAGGCCTTCGCGCTGGTGGCGGCGCTACGCGGCGACGCCGCGCTCCGCACCACGGCCATCGAGTTTCTCGACGCTCGGTCACACGAGCTGGCGCGGGAAACGGGGAAGCCCGAGGTGGCGCGTGTGCTGGCCAACGCGCCGGCGGGCAGCTGTTCCGTGTTTGCCGAGTTCGGATACGACGACGACGCCGGCCTCGAGGCGACGATCGAGCGCGTGCTCGGGCACGTGACGACGGTGGGCGGTGATGAAGCCGCTGGTCTGGCCGGCATCGACGATCAGGTGCTGCGCGACATCCGTGTCTTTCGCCACGCGGTGCCCGAGCGCATCAACGCCACCATCGCGCAGCGTCGCGAGCAGCATCCCACCCTGCACAAGATCGCGACCGACATGGCGGTGGAGGACAAGGACCTGCTCTGGGTCTACGATCTCTACACCACGCGGCTCACCGCGGCCGGACTCGACCACGCCGTGTTCGGTCACGCCGGCAACAACCACTTCCACGTGAACATCCTGCCGCGGAACGACGAGGAGCTGCGCCGCGCCAAGGCGATCTACGCCGAGTTCGCGGCCGCGATCGTGGCTCGCGGCGGCTGCGTGTCGGCCGAGCACGGCATCGGCCGAATCAAGAAGCACTTCCTGGCCGTGCAATACGACAGCGCGACCCTCGACGCGATGCGCGCCGCCAAACGCTGGCTCGACCCCGAGTGGCGGCTCAATCCGGGTGTGCTGATCGATCCAGACCCGTCGTCGCCCGTGCCGGCCAGCGCGCCCTGAGCCGGGGTCAGACCCCAGCGAGCTTGGCGGCCGTGGCCAGCAACACGCTGAGCGCCACGCCTTCGGCGGCCGTGGTGACCGTGGCCAGATCGGGGAAGGTCGGCGCCACGCGGATGTTCCGATCGCGGGGATCGCGCCCCAGCGGGAAGGTGGCCCCAGCGGGCGTCAGCGCCACACCCGCCTCGGTGGCGAGGCGAATGACCTCCGCCGCGCAGCCGTCGACCACGTCGAGGCTGATGAAGTAGCCGCCCTTCGGCACCGTCCACGACGCCACGCCCGTGCCGGCCAGGTGCCGGTCGAACGCCGTGATGACGGCATCGAACTTCGGCGCCACGATGGCGCGGTGGCGATCCATATGGGCGAGCAGTCCGTCGGCGTCGCGAAGCAGGCGCACGTGCCTGAGCTGATTCACCTTGTCGCCGCCGATCGTGCGCTTGCCCATGCGCGACAGGTACCACTTCACGTTGGCCGCGGCAGCGGCGAACAGGGCCACGCCGGCGCCCCCAAACGTGATCTTGGAGGTCGAACCGAACACGAACACGCGGTTGGGACGGCCATGACGCGCGCACGCCTCGAGCAGGCTGGGAATCTCGATCCGTTCGCTGGTGAGGTGGTGCACCGCGTAGGCGTTGTCCCAGAAGACGCGGAAGTCAGGCGCGGCGGCCGGCATGGCGGCCAGTCGCTCGACCGTGTCGTTCGAGTAGACCGCGCCGTCCGGGTTGCTGTACTTCGGCACGCACCACAGGCCCTTGATTGCGGCGTCCTCGGCCACCAGCCGCTCCACCATGTCCATGTCTGGGCCATCGGGGCCGAGCGGCACCGGAATCATCTCGATGCCAAAGTCCTGACAGATCGCGAAGTGCCGGTCGTAGCCGGGCACCGGGCACAGAAACGCCAGGCGCGGCTCCTGTGACCACGGCCGCGGGCTGTCCACCGTGCCCTTGAGCAGCGCGTAGGCGACGGCATCGTGCATCAGCGCCAGGCTCGAGTTGCCGCCCAGCACGACCTGCGCGGCGGTGGCGCCGAACAGCGGCGCGAGCAGCGCCCGCAGTTCCGGTAGTCCGTTCAGCACGCCGTAGTTGCGGGTGTCGGTGCCGTCGGCGGCACGGTAGTCGTCACCCCCGGGCAGGCCGAGCAGCGCGTTTGAAAGGTCCAGTTGCTGGCTCGACGGCTTGCCGCGGGTCAAGTCGAGCGCCAGGCCGCGCGCCTTGAAGGCGTCGTAGTGGCGCCGGATCTGATCGCGCTGCGCGGCGAGCTCAAGACGGGGGAGCGAAGCGAGCTGTGACATCCCGTTCATCGTAGAGCGAACTGGGGCACAGAAGTCATTGGCATGGATGTGATGCGGGGAGAATCACCAGCCCACGGCTTGGCCGTCCTTGCGATGGTCCGATCCGCCGCGATAGACGCCGTTCACCGCGTGGTCCTCGGTGATGCTGCGCTGGTCGAAGGTCGGCTCGGGCAGGCGTGGATCGCGTGTGAACAGAATGCCCTGATAGCCGCCCACGGCGCCGCCATCGACCTCGCGCACCTTGTGGCCCTTGGCTTCGAGCGCCTTGCCGACCAGCGCGAACAGGTTGTGCTCGAGCGACAGGGTGTTGTTGTTCTGGTTGTGGGTGAAGCGCGCGGCATCGGTCGTCATCTGCACGTTCATGCCGTGATCGATGAGGTTCACGAGATGCTGCGCGTGCGTCTCGGGCTGCACGCTGCCGCCCATGTTGCCGAAGGCCAGGCGCGGCAAGCCGTTCTGCATCACGAAGCCGGCCATGATGCTGTGGAACGGCCGCTTGTGCGGTGCCACCACGTTCGGGCTCTTCGGATCGAGCGAGAAGGCGCTGCCGCGGTTGTGCAGGATGAAGCCGTACGGGCCCACGGTGGCGCGGCTGCCGTAGACACTGAACACGCTGTGCACGAGCGACACCATGTTGCCCCAGCGATCGGCGGTGGTCAGGTAGATGGTGCCGCCATCGGTGCCACCGGGCACCGCGGGCGTGCCGGCCTTGGCCGGATCGATCTTGCCGCACAGCGTGGCCGCATACGACTTGTCGAGCAGTTGCTGCAGCGGCACGGTGGTGAACTTCGGGTCGCCGTTCTTGGCCTGCAGGTCGTTGTAGGCGAGCTTCTTCGCCTCCACCATCAAGTGCCAGTACATCGGGTCCGACGGTCCGAGCGTGGCCAGATTGAACCCGAGCTTGGGCACACACACCTCGAGGATGTTCAGCATCTCGAGCGCGGCGAAACCCTGGCCGGGCGGCGGCAACTGATAGATGTCGTAGCCGTGATAGCTGGTGGTGATGGGCTCGGTCCACTCGGGCGCGTAGAAAGCGAGGTCGTCGCGATTCATCACGCCGCCGTTGGCTTGCACCTTCGCCACGATAGCGGCGGCGATCTCGCCCTTGTAGAACGCGTCTTTCCCCTGCGCCTGAATCATACGCAGTGCCTTGGACAGATTGGGATTGCGAATCACGCCGTAGAGCGGCGGCGCGGCCTCGCCGTCGAGGAAGGTGGCGCGCGAGTCGGGATCGGCGGCCAGGCCTTTTACCGCGCTGCGCAAGTCGCTGTTGCGGCGCTCGGCCAGGCCCCATCCTTCCTCCGCCGTGCGAGCCGCGCGCTCGAACGTCTGCTTGAAGGTCATGGTGCCGAAGCGAGTGAGCAGCGCGTCGTAGCCGGCCACGGCGCCCGGCACGGTGGCGGCGTTCACGCCCGAGCCCGGCATCTGCTTCAGGCCCAGCTTGCCGGTGAAGAACTCCAGCGTCCACCCAGCCGGGGCCCAGCCGGCGGCGCTCAGGCCGTAGAGCTTCTTCTCTTTCGCCACCCACACCAGCGCGAACAGGTCGCCGCCGATGCCGGTGTCGTTCTGCGAGGTGACGTCGAGCATGGCGCCGGTGGCCACCGCCGCGTCGATCGCGTTGCCGCCCTGGCGCAGGATCTCGAGCCCAGCCTGCGCGGCCAGAGGGTCGCTCGTGGCCACCATGCCGTGACGCGCCACCACTTCCGAGCGGCCCTGACTGAGCCAGCCCTGCGCGCGCGAGCCGGTGACGGCCTTCACGTCGGCGGCTGGCTGCGGCTTGTCCGCCGACGGCTGGCCGAAGGGGGTCTGCGACTGTGCGGCAAGCACGGCCCAGGCGCCAGCGGCGACCACGGCCAGGGTGACGGCGACGCGAGCGGAACGGCGAGTGGCGGGGCGAGGGCGAGCGGGCATGAAGGACCTCCGGAACGGGCCTATCGTGCCGTACTTCGGCTCAGGGCAGCGAGTGCCTCAAGCGCCGGCCGCTTCGCGCAGGAACCAGGCCCGACGTTCGGCCTGATCGACCCAGT
>JBDTWC010000127.1:0-6775 GCA_040006875.1 Acidobacteriota bacterium
GCCGACATGCCGATGCCCGAGCTGCGCGCGGCGCGAATGGCCGGCCCGACGTTGCTGACCTCGAGCGTGAGCGGCCCGGCGAGCGCGGTCGTGGCGGTGTCGCCGCCGGCCCTCCATTCGAGCGTGCCGAAAGCGCGCGCGGTGTCGAGCAGGCGATGATCGTGGCGTGCGACCCAGCGCTCCTGAGCCCGCGTGGCTTCCCAGGTGCCGTCAATGGCGATGCGATCGGGGCGCACGAGCGGCGTGCTCCGGCCGGTGGCGTGCATGTGCAGCGGCGCGTCGCGGGTGTCGCGGCCGAGCGTCACCGTGCCTTGCTCCCACGCCGCCACGCTCACCGGATCCTGGTCGTAGAGCGCGAGCGCCATGTCCAGATCGAAGTCGCGGAAGGTGCCGCGCAGCTCGTTGCCGCCGCGCTCGCCGAACTCGTAGTTGAAACGGCCCGTGAAGACGCCGCGGCGCGTGCTCCCCGCTTGCGGCGGGGTGGTGATGGTGAGCGGCTCGATCACCGTCCGCGGCGAGGTCAGGGTCAGCACGCCCTCGAGCGACACCGCTGATACGCGCGCGATGGTGGTCTGGTCGGAGGCAAACTTCGCCGTCAGCACGTAGCCGCCGAGCGGCCCCACGAAGCTTCCGGTGAACGTGCCCGGGCCCGACACCGGCACCGGCGGCGGCGTCCACGCCGCGATCGCGGCCAGGTCGAGCCCGCCGCTCAGGGCGAGAGCAAAGTGCACGTCGTCGAGCACGCGGTTCACCCGCCCGTCGGCGACGATCCGTGCCTCGGGAAACGGCGCCGTCAGCCCCTTCACCGCCAGGTTCGATCCGTCAAACGCCATGCGGCCGGCGAGCGCGCCGCTGGTGGTGGCGCGCTCGCCGATGCGGGTCATGATCGACGCGGCCTCGAGCGTACCGCCGGGGCCGGTGAGGTCGCGCGTGTCGCGGCTGGTGAGCGCGGCGCGCAGTCCGCGCACCTGCACGTCGATGTCGCCGGTCCGGTCGAGATAGCGCACGTCGAGGCCGCGCAGATCGAAACCGCCGAGATCGAGATGTCGCGGCGTGGGCGGGGCCGGATCTCCCGACGACGGCGGCAGATTGACCATCTCGCCGCCGACCCGCACCAGCAGCACTTCGGCGTCATCGATCTCGAGATTCGAGAGGCTGACGTTGCCGCGCACGATGTTCCAGGGCAGCACCGCGGTGACACGACGCGCGGTCAAGAACGGCTCGGCGGCGTGTCCTGGTGCGGAGAGACGCACGTCATCGAGCGAGACGCGGCCGGAGAAGAGGTTGTAGGAGAGTTTGGTTGAAGCCAGGTCGAGTGACCAGCGCTCGGCCACCGTCCGCACCAGCCAATCATGACCCCAGCGGGCGACCGGCGGCGTGTGGGCGATCAGGATCGCTGCCCCGACGAGCGCCACGAGACCAGCAGCCGCCCAGGCGAGCGGGCCTGGGACCCTCAACCTCACTTTCCCATCATACGGGGGTAACCCGATCGGGCGACAACGCGGTTGCGACGTGCGCCGCGGCTCAGCCACGAGGCTGATACCATCTCAGCTGGAGGGACCGTGCGCATCGGCGAGTGGTTGAAGGTCGGCGTTGAGGTCGCGCGTTCGGTGGCGGCCAGCGTGGTCAGCGGTGCGCCGGCGATGGGGCGGCTCGCGGTCGGCGACGCCGCGCCCGACTTCGCGCTGGCAGGATCGGACGGCAAGATCCACACGCTGGCCGAGCATCGCGGCCAGCGGGCCGTAGTCGTGGCCTGGTTCCCCAAGGCCTTCACCGGTGGTTGAACGAGCGAGTGCCGGTCGCTCCGTGAGAGCGGCGACCTGATTCGCAAGTTCGACGTGGCCTACTTCGCGGCCAGCGTCGACACGCCGGAAGACAACACCCGATTCGCGGCGCAGGTCGGCGCCGACTATCCGATCCTCGCCGATCCCACCAAGGAGACGGCCCGCGCTTACGGCGTGCTCGGCCGGGCCGGCGTGGCCAATCGCTGGATCTTCTACATCGGCGTCGACGGCACCATCCTCCACGTCGAGACCTCGGTGCCAACGGCCTCGGTCGGCGGCGACGTGGCCGGACAACTTTCGGCGCTCGGCGTCGCCAAGCGCTGAGAGAGCCGCAAGACCCGCCGCTAAGGCACCACCACCAGCACCTCGGCGCTGGCGCCGCCGATGCCGGCCGCGTTGTACGCACGCACGCGCACGTAGTAGGTGCCGCGCGGCGCGGCCGATACGGCCAGCGACGGCACCGCGCTCGGCACCACCGCGATCACGCCGCCGGGAGTGGTGCCGGCTTCGAGCCAGTAGCCCGCCGGCGTGCCGCCGCTCGCCGGCGGGGTCCACGTGAAGCCGGCGACGCCGCCCGACACGGCCGCAGTGAGACCGGTGGGCGGATTGGGCACGACCACACTGCCGTCGAGCGTGACGGCGATCTCGTTCGATGCCGGGCTGAGGCCGCACGCGTTCACCGCGCGCAGACGGGCGTAGTAGACACCGGGAGCCACCGAGGCCACGAGCGTCGTGGTATTGGGCAGCGGCATGGCGCCGAAGTCCGACGTGCCCGGCGCGCGTCCCGCTTCGAGCACGTAGCCCGCTGCCGTGGCCGCCGCGCCCCAGTGCAGCGCCGCGGTCGTGCCCGCCGTGGTGAAGGTGAGTGTGCCCGGTGCCGGGGGCGCCGTGAAGCAGCCCACCTGCAGCGCCACTTCGCTCGACGGCGCGCTGGCGCCGTCGCCGTTGCGGGCCACCAGCGTGAGGTAGTAGAAGCCGTTGGGCGCGGTGGTGGTGAACGACGTGCCGCGCAGCAGGAACGTGGCGAGACCGGTGGCGCCGGGCGTCGATCCGACCTGCAGCGTGTAGCTCGTGGGCACGCCGCCGGTGAGCGCGCGCGTCCACGACAGGTCGACGCGGTTGCCAGTGGCGAGTGCGGTCAACGTCGGCGGATCGGGCGGGCTGCCCGGTAGCGCCGGGTAGTAGTCGAGAGTGCCGTCGCCGTCGGGCAGGTGTACGAGCGCGTTGTCGTCGGCGAACACCGTGCCCCACTGCGTCTGCCGTTCGGTCTGGGTGCCGGCCTGGATGTCGTACTCGCGCCCGGCGTAGAGCTTGCCCTTCACGAAGGCCGCGCTCTGCGGCACCACGCCGCCGGTGGGACCGTAGGCGGTGAGTACGGAATCAGGAATACTGGCCGCGCCGACCAGCGGCGCCCCGAACATCACGCCGGCCACGAACGTCTGCGCTCCGTCGGTGGCCAGGCCGTAGAGGCGCGTCTCGCCGATGACCGCCATCTCGGGCTGCGCGAGCGCGCCGGAGACCGAGTCGACGGCCGCGAATCCGGGCCGGAACTGCGTCGCCACCGACGTGAAATCGCCGCCCAGGTAGATCGTGTTGCCGGAGCCGATCATCGACCGCACCAGAGTGCCGAAGAGCGAGCCCTCGAGCGCCGGCGCCCACGGCGTGAGTGCGCCGTTGGTGCCCACGGCCGCCAGGTCGTGGCGCGAGGCGGTGCCGATGGTCGGTCCCGACAGCACGTCGAAGTCGCCACCGAGATAGACGACCTCGCCGACCACGATCAGATTCGTGACTGCGCCGGCCTGACCGCCGGTGCGCCGGGCCGTGACCCGCCACGCCTGATCGACATCGGCGGTCGCGAGATCCGCCCGCAGCACCTCGCCGGTCGTGGCGCTGGCGAAATAGAGATACGTGCCGTCGGCGGCGAGCGCCGACACCGGCGACGGCTGATGCTGGAGCGTGCGGCCGGAGTCGTTCGGATTCCACGGCGTAACCACACCCGTGACCCGATCGATCGCCGCGACATAGCGACGCGTGACCAGGTTGGTGCCGGTGGGACGCGTCATGAGCAGCCCGCCCGCGGTGTACTCGAGCGGGCTCACCAGGAACGGCGCCGGATCCCACGCGTCGAGGCCGCCGGTGCTGGCCGAGAGCGCGGCCACGCCGACGCGATCGCCGCCGGCCACGCGTTCGAAGTCGCCGCTCATGTAGAGGCGCTGGCCGTCGCTCGCCAGGGCCGTGAGCGCCGGTACGTAGGGCTGGCCCGACGGGTCAGCGGTGCGCCGGGTCAGCGGGGCCGGGATCCAGGTGGTGTCGATCGCGCCCGACGCCTCGAGCAGCGCCGCCGCCTGCGCCACGGTCTGGCTGTCGATGACGCCGGCGGTCAGGAACACGCGCGGGCCGACGACCTCGAGGTCGGTGAGGCCAGCCACGACCGGCGCGGTCCATCCCGACTTGGGCGCGAGCGTGGTGAGATCGTAGGCTTCCAGGCGGCTGCTCGGTGCCGGCCGGGCGCGATACATCGTTTGTCCGCGCACCCACGTGCGTACGCTCGCGGTTTCGTCGGCGAGCGACGTCAGGGTCTGCGCCAGGGCCATCGTGCCGGGTGTGATCGAGCCGAGCGTGTAGCCGCTCGCGTTCGAGCCGCGCACCCGCGCGATGGCCAGTGTGGCGGTGCCGCCGAGCAAGCCAATCTCGCTGATGCCTGGATAGAACTGATAGGCCAGGCGCGCGCCTGAGGTGGCGTCGTAGGCCGACACCTGCGCGCGCAGGAAGAAGTCGACCACCACCGCATTCGAGGCGAACACGACGTTACCCACGCGCACCGGCAGACCGATGGTGAGATCGCTGGGATTGGTGGGATCGACGCCGGGGGCCGCGAACTGGCGATCCCAGAGACAGTCGTTGCCGATGCGCACGATTGCGGTTTCGAGCGACACCGGGTAGGCGCCGTTGAAATCGGCGAAGGCATCGCCCTCGCGTACCGTGACGAGCAGCCCGCCAGTGCCGTCGGGCGTGCCGGTGAGCGGCCGCGTGGTCGTGGACCGCGCGCAGCGCGCCTGTACCTGCCCGGTGTTGGGGTCGTAGAACTGGTCTTCGCTGCTCGACGGCGTATAGAGCTGGGTGAACGGCCCGGCCACGAACACCGTGGTGCCGTGCACCAGCGCGGTGGTGACGCCGCCGCCGATCCGCCACGCCGGGGTGGCGGCGATGTCGGCGTGCAGGCGGGCGGCCGCAGCCGCGAGAATCAGGCCGAGAACGACAACGGCCGTGCTGGCGTGGCGCTGCCTCTCAGGCTTCTTCACTCCACCCTTGTACCACGGCCGCCGCAACCACCACGCGCGTGAACTGGCCCCGCTGCATGAGCTCGCGGCCCTTGCCGCCGCGCCCGGTGACCTCGTATTTGGCGGTGCTGACCGTCTGCTCGGCGCCGCGCGACGTCTCGACCAGGAGCAGATCGCGATCGCCCTTCGAGGCCACGAAGCCGAGCACGCGATCGTCGTCGCCGATCTTGATCAGGATCACGCCCTTGCCCGGCCCGGACAGGAAGTTCACCTCGCTCACCGCGCACAGCATGGCGCGCGCCTCGCGCGTGACCGCAATCACCGTTTCGTCGCCGGTGGTCAGCGCCACGCCCACGACCTCGGCGCCGTCGGCGGGCCGCGCATAGCGGCGGCCGGCGCGCGTGCTCGGCTCGGCCACGCTGGCGAGCGAGAAGCGCAGGCTGTAGCCGTCGCTCGTCACCGCCAACGCATGCACTGGCGGCACCACGACCTCGGCCTCGGCCACGGCGGCCGGTTCGTCGTCACCGCCGGCGCTCGCCCGCCCGATGTCGCCGATGGCGCGCGGGTCGAGGCTGAAGGCGGCGATCACCCGTTCGTTGTCCTTGAACTTGAAGAGCCGCTGCACCGGCTCGCCGTAGCCGGTCGAGGCCGGCACGTCGATCAGGCGCACGGTATACGCCACGCCGAAGTTGGTGAACAACACCATCGTCGAGCGCGTGCTGCCGGCGACTGCGGCGAGCACCGCGTCGCCTTCCCGCAGGCGGGTCGTCGCCAGGTCCTTCACGTCCTTCTGCCGCTTGACCCAGCCGTCGCGCGACACGATCACGACGTTGTCCTCGTCGACGATGAAGGCGTCGGGCGCGTACTCGGTTTCGTCGGCCTGCTCGATCGCCGTGCGGCGCGGGTCGCCGTATTTCTTCTGCACCTCTTCGAGCTCTTCGCGCACCAGGCGCCAGCGCGCGGCATCGTCGGCGAGGAGCGCGTTGATGACGCGGGTGCGGCCGCGCTTGTCCTTGAGCTCGTTCTGGATGACCAGGATCTCGAGCCGGGCCAGGCGGTAGAGCTTGAGTTCGAGGATGGCATCGGTCTGCGCCGCGTCGAGCGCGAAGCGCTTCATGATCTTCTCGGCCGAGTCGGCTTTGCCGTCCGACTTGCGGATGATGGCGATGATCTCGTCGAGCGCGTCGAAGACCTTCTCGAAGCCTTCCAGGATGTGGATGCGCTTCTGCAGCTGCTGCAGTTCGTGTTCCAGGCGGCCGGTGACCACCTCGAGCCGGAAGTGCAGGAAGTGCCAGAGCATCTGCTTCAGATCGAGGCGCTCGGGCCGGCCGGCCTCGGCGTTCTCGGTCGGCACCAGGCAGGTGAGGTTGACCGCAAAGGTGGTCTGCAGCGGCGTGTGCTTGAACAGATACGCCATGACCATCTTCTCGTCGGCGTCGCGCTTCATCTCGATCGCGATGCGCACGTCGTCGGTCGAGAGGTCCTTCACGTCGAGCAGCTGCGGCAGCTTCCGCGCCAGCACGATGTCGCCGATGCGTTCGGTGAGCACCGACTTGTCGACCATGTAGGGAATGCTGGTGATGTAGACCGTCTTCTCGGTCCGGCCCACCGGCCCGGCCTCCCACGTGGCGCGCAGACGGATGCTGCCGCTGCCGGTGCGATAGATCTCCTTCAGCTCGTCGCCGGTGTTGAGGATCTGGCCGCCGGTCG
>JBDTWC010000128.1:0-6751 GCA_040006875.1 Acidobacteriota bacterium
TTTGTCTCTCCGTGACATTCGGAAACCGTTGCACGGCCTCCGTGTGTTTCGTCGCCACCAGTGTGAAGGCCAGCCGAATTTCGATTTGCATCGCCATTACGGCGCGCAACTCCGAGGTACGGCCCGGCTAATTCACAGTCTTCACAGCCCACAGGCCCCGTACCTCGAAGGAGGACGGGGCTTTCGTGTTTTCAGCCTCTCTTTTTTCGCGGACGCGGCCTCCAGACGGAGGTCTCGTGCACAGTCGACGATCGTCACACGGTGTTCCACTACTCGCCCTGGCCGACGCGCCGGCGCGCGGCGAGGTCGCGGTCACGGGCGCCCGCCTGCTCGTCGACGCGGTCCTCGCCGAGGGCGTCGAGGTCGTGTTCGGCTACCCGGGCGGCGCGATCATGCCGGTCTACGACGCGCTCCTCGGATCGGGCCTGCGTCACATCCTGGTGCGCCACGAACAGGGCGCGGCGCTGGCCGCCAACGGCTACGCGCGCGCCACCGGGCGGGTGGGCGTGTGCATGGCGACGTCGGGTCCGGGCGCGGCCAACCTGCTCACCGGCATCGCCGACGCGCACCTCGACTCCGTGCCGGTCGTGGCCATCACCGGCCAGGTGCCCAGTGCGCTGCTCGGCACCGATGCGTTCCAGGAGCTGGACGTGCTCGGCGTGTTCCTGCCGGTCGTGAAGCACAGCTTCCTCGTGCGCGACGTCGCCGACCTGCCGCTGGTCGTGGCCGAGGCGTTCCGCGTGGCGAAGCACGGGCGGCCCGGGCCGGTGCTGGTCGACCTGCCGAAGGACATCGCGCTGCAGCGCACCAGCGCCCGTCCCCTGACGACGCGGGTCACGCCGCCGGCACAACGCTGTGATCGCGCCCAGCTCGAGGCCGCGCGGGATCTGAACGCCGCGAGCCGGCGTCCGGTCGTTTACGGCGGCGGCGGCATCGGCCTCGGCGGCGCCGTCGACGCGTTCCGCGCCTTCGTGGAGCGCGGCGGCCTCCCCACCGTGCTCACGCTGAAGGGCCTGGGCGCGCTCGACAGCCGCCACCCGCTGCTCCTCGGGATGCTCGGCATGCACGGCTCACGGGCCGCCAACCTGGCGGTGCAGGAATGCGATCTGCTCGTGGCGGTGGGCGCGCGTTTCGACGATCGCGTGACCAGCGCGCTCGACACGTTCGCGCCGGATGCGCGAGTGCTGCATCTCGACATCGATCCAGCCGAGATGCACAAACGGCGGCACGCCGACGTGGCGCTGCTCGGCGAGCTGGCGCCGGCGCTGGCCGCCTTGCCGGCGCCGAACGACATCGCTGGCTGGCGCGATCGCTGCGTCACCAGGCGCGAGGCGACCCGGCCGCGCTACGACGCGCCCGGCGACGGCGTCTACGCCCCGGCGCTCATCCGGCGCCTGTGCGAGCTGCTGCCGGCCGGCGCGGTCGTGACCTGTGACGTGGGCCAGCACCAGATGTGGGTCGCTCAGCACGGGCTGTTCGCGCGGCCCGAGCATCACCTGTCGAGCGGCGGCCTGGGCACGATGGGCTTCGGCCTGCCGGCGGCGATCGGCGCGCAGCTGGGCCGTCCCGACGCCACGGTCGTGACCGTGAGCGGCGATGGCTCCTTCCTGATGAACGTGCAGGAACTGGCCACGGTCGCCCGCTACGGCCTGCCCGTGAAGATCATGGTCATCGACAACCAGGCGCTCGGCATGGTGCGGCAGTGGCAGACGCTGTTCTTCGCCGATCGACAGAGCGAGGTCGACCTGTCGGACAATCCGGATTTTGGCGCCGTCGCGCGCGCCTTTCGGGTGCCCGCCTTCGCCCTCCACGAACGCGACCAGGTCGAGCCGACGCTGCGTGCGTGGCTCGCGACACCCGGGCCTGCGCTTCTGCACGTGCGCATCGACCCGCGCGCCAACGTCTGGCCACTGGTGCCGCCCAACGCCAGCAACCGCGACATGGTGGGAGGCACCGATGGCGACGACGCGTAGCGAGCTGCGGCTGGTGGTGCGCCGGGTCGAGAGCGTGCTCGTGCGCGTGCTCGGCGTGGTCGTGCGGCGCGGCTTCGAGCCGGTGCGCATGACCGCGGTCGAAGGCCGCGTTCCCGGTACGTTCGAGCTGGCGATTACAGTCGAGAGCGAGCGGCCGCCGGCCGTGCTGGTGCGTCACCTCGCAAACCTCTACGACGTCGACCAGGTGGCGGCAAGCGACCATGAACGCTAGCCAGCAGGCGGCATTCGTGGCCGCCGTCGCCGCCAGCGGCGTTTACGCCGTGGCGCGCCGCACGGCCTTGCGCGAGGCGCCGGCACTCTCCGCGCGCTTCGCTCGACCGGTGTGGCTGAAGCGCGAGGACCAGCAAGCCTGCTTCAGTTTCAAGGTCCGAGGCGCGTTCCACTGTCTCGCCCACCTGCCCGTGGCGCTGCGCGGCCGCGGCGTGGTCGCCGCCAGCGCCGGCAATCACGCGCAGGGTGTGGCCCTGGCGGCGCGGCACTTCGGCGTGCCGGCCACGATCGTGATGCCGCGCACGGCTCCGGCCATCAAGGTGGCCGCGGTGCACGGCCTGGGCGCCGAGGTCGTGCTCGCCGGCGAGCGCTTCGCCGACGCCGACGACACGGCCCGACGGCTGGCCGCCGAACGCGGGCTCGCGCTCGTGCACGCCTTCGACGATCCGCGTGTGATCGAAGGCCAGGCCACGGTGGCCGCGGAGATCCTGCAGCAGCATCCGGGTCACCTGGAGGCGGTGTTCGTGCCGGTCGGCGGCGGCGGACTGCTGGCCGGGGTCGGCGCCTACGTGAAGGCCGTGCGGCCCGACGTGCGAGTCATCGGCGTGGAGCCGGTGGGCTCCGACGCGATGTACCGGGCCCTCGCCGCCGGCGTGCCCGTGCCGGTGCACGACCTCGACGTCTTCGCCGACGGCGTGGCTGTGCGTGAGGTCGGCCGCCACACGCTGGCCCTGGCGCAGGCCACGGTCGACGAGGTGGTGCGCGTGACGCGGGCGCAGATCTGCGACGCGATGCGCGACGTCTTCAACGACACGCGCGGCGTCGTCGAGCCCGCCGGGGCGCTCGCCGTGGCCGGTCTCGCGCTCTATGCGGGCCGCTCAGCGTCACCCGGCGCGTGCGTGGCCATCCTGACCGGCGCCAATCTCGACTTCGACCTACTCGGAGAGGTCGCGCGCGAGTCGGCCGCAGTCACGTCGTGAGCCCGGAACGCGCCTCCGCACGCAGGCATCGACGCGCGGAGCGAGGAGCCGGCCGGGCCGGTGCGTTATGCTGACGGCCGTGTTGTCCCGTCTGCTCGCCCGTGTCGGTCTGGTCACCCCCGAGCAGCGCGCCTGGGCGTGGTACGACTGCGGCAACTCCGCCTACTTCACGACCGTGATCACGGCGGTGTTCCCGGCCTTCTTCGCCAGCTACGCGGCCGCCGGCATGCCCGCGGGCGAGGCTACGACGCGCTTCGGTCTGATCACCACCGTGGCCATGACCATCGTGGCCCTGGCCTCGCCGGTGCTGGGCGCGTACGGCGACTTCACCGCCCGGCGCAAGCAGCTGCTCGTGGTCTGCGCCGCCGTCGGCATCGCCAGTACTTTCATGCTGACAACCATCACCGAGGGCGGCTGGCAGTGGGCGGCGGCGATCTTCATCCTCGGCAACCTGGGCATCTCGGGCTCGCTCGTCTTCTACGACTCGATGCTGCCGAGCGTGGCGCGACCCGACGAGACCGACCGGGTGTCGGCGGCCGGCTACGCGCTCGGCTATCTCGGCGGCGGCTTCCTGCTGGTCTTGAATCTCGCCTGGATCCTGCAGCCGCAGACGTTTGGCCTGTCCGGCACGGTGGCGGCCACGAAGCTGTCGTTTGCCAGCGTCGGCGTGTGGTGGCTGCTGTTCATGATTCCCCTGCTGCGCCACGTGCCGGAGCCGCCGCATGTGCTCGCCGCGGCCGATGACCTGGGCGTGTCACCCTTGCGGGCTTCGTTCCGCCGCCTGGCGCGCACGTTCAACGAGATCCGCCAATACCGCCAGGCGTTCCTGATGCTGCTCGCGATGCTGGTCTACCAGGACGGCATCCAGACCATCATCCGCTTTGCGGGCATCTACGGCGCCGAGGTCGGGGTCGGCCAGACGCAGCAGATCGCGGCCTTCGCGCTGGTGCAGATCCTGGGCGTGCCGTTCTCGTTTCTGTTCGGCAGTCTGGGGGCGCGGATGGGCACCAAGCGCGCGGTGTTCCTGGCCCTGGCCGTGTATTCGGTGGCGGCGACACTCGGCTACTTCATGCAGAACGCCACCCACTTCTTCCTGCTGGCGGCGCTGGTCGGCACGGTGCAGGGCGGCGCCCAGGCGCTCAGCCGGTCGCTCTTCTCGCGCGTGATTCCGCCGGCCAAGACGTCGGAGTACTTCGGCTTCTACGCCGTGGTCGAGCGCTTTGCCACCATCCTCGGACCGCTCGTGTTCACGCTGAGCGGCGTGCTCACCGGGTCGTCGCGCTCGGCCGTGCTCGGCATGATCGCGTTCTTCGTGGTCGGCGGCTATCTGCTCTCGCGGGTCGACGTCGAGGAAGGCGAGCGCGCCGCGCAGGCGGGCGTGTCGCTCTGACCGCGTCGGGCCGACGGCCGGACACGACAACGCCCGGACCACTGCTGATGCAGCAGCCCGGGCGCGTCGATCGCGGGACTAGAACGTGATCCGCACCCCGATGCGAGCCGTGCGCGGCGCCAGCACCGCCGTGGGACGGTTGAAGGACGTGCCGGTCGTGACCGTGCGGGTCTCGACCGCGTTGCTGTTGGTGATGTTGAAGAGGTCGCCGAGCAGACGCACGCGCAGGCTGCCGACGATCTTGAAGGCGCGGTCGACGCGCACGTCGAACACGGTGACGTTGTCCTGGCGGCGCGCATCGCGCGCTTCGGCCGCAAACGGATTGGCGGTGGTGCTCGCGTAGATCGCACCGGCCGAAGTGGCCGCCGCCGAGCCCACCGAGATGGTGCGCGCGAAGTTCACGCCCGCCTGGTGACGCACGAGCGGCGAGATGCGGATGCCGAATGGCGCCTCGTAGCTCCCCGAGACCTTGAAGTCCCAGCGCGTCGTCGGCTCGGCGGTCTGCGCGTTCGGGTCGTTCGGGTAGACGCCGGGGAAGTCGTTCAGCCACGTGAAGCTGCCCCCGACCTGCGCCGACCAGCGGTTGCCTTGACGCTTGGCCAGCGACGCTTCCACGGTCTTGTAGCGGGAGAAGCGCGGCGTGTTCTGTTCCACGTTGCTGATCGGGAAATTGGCCGCCTGGGCCACCGGCACGCCGTAGAGCGTAAGCGTGCGGTCGTCGCCCGTGCCGCTCACGCCGTCGGGACCGACGTCGACGAACGGGAACGGCTGGGTGTAGGCCGAAATCGGCCGGCTGGGGTTGTAGAGCGAGATCAGGTCGTCTTCGGTCTTGTAGACAAAGCCGAGGCGCGAGCCGATGTTGCCCGCCAACTGACGTTCGACGTAGACCGACGCGTCGTGCGAGTAGGGCTGCTTGATGTTCGGGTCGATGGTGATGGTGCCGGCCAGCGTGGTGTTGGTCGGCGCGCCCACTTCCTCGCCCAACTGGTAGTGCTTGTCGCCGTTGATGTCGTTCCAGTTGTAGGTGACGCTCTTGTTGTTCTGGTTCGGGTTGGCGTCGGCGCTCACCGTCGGACCGGGGTTGTGCCAGAACAGGCCGTAGCTGGCCTTGATCACGGTCTTGCCGTCACCGGCCAGGTCGTAGGTCATGCCGATGCGCGGACCGAACGAGTTCCAGGTGAAGAAGTCGCGCTCGGGGAACAGTTGCTCGGGCACGCTGACCGGACCGATGCTGTAGGCGATCTGCTCGTTCTCCGGCATCCAGCCCTTGTAGCGATCCCAGCGCACGCCCATGTTCAGCGTGAGCCGGCCGAGCGCCCAGGTGTCGTTCAGGAACAGGTCCTGCTGATCGAGCTTGTTGACCACCAGCAGGTCGCCGTCGTCGCTGGCGCGGCGGCCGCTCACCGACAGCGCCGTCGGGATGCCGAATACCACCTGGCTCGAACGGCCGTTGGCGTAGATGTGCTCGATGTTGCCACCGACGTTCTGCTGGCGGCCGCTCCACTGCGACTCCTTGTAGATCTCGCCGCCGAACCTCACCGTGTGCGAGCCCTTCTTGGTGTCGAGAAAGTAGGTGGCTGCGCCGGTAATCTGCTTGCGATCGCGGTCGGTCTGGCTCTGCGCGTGCGCTCCGGTCAGGCGCAGCGTGCCGCTGTCGCGCCAGAAGTACTGCTCGTCGCTGTTGGTCCGGCGCGGGTCGTAGTAGCCGAAGTCGCCGGCCCGCGCTTCGACGTAGAGCTTGTCGCTGAGCGTGCCGTTCCACTCGCCCTTGTAGACCCAGCTCGGAGATTCCTGACGTACCGTTTCGCCTTCGTTGTCGTAGAAGTAGGTGCCAAGCGGCAGCCGGTTCGGCTGGGTCTTCATGTTCCACTGGTAGTAACCAATCAGCTTGTGATTCTGGCTGAGCTGATAGGTGGCCTTGGCCGACGGATTGGTGTTCCAGGTGTCGAAAGTCTTGTCGAAGTCGAACTGCGGGTTCTCGACCGCGTTGAACTGCTTGCGCCACGAGGTGTGGAACCAGGCCTTGTCCTTCTTGATCGGCCCGCCGAAGTTCATGTTCATGTCGTGGTAGCGATCGACTTCGTTGCTGCCGGGGCGCAGGCCGGCCGCGAGCTGCTCGCTCGACAGGTTCGACGTCTGGAAGCCGTTGTTGTAGTAATCCTGATAGAACTCGCCGG
>JBDTWC010000129.1:0-6748 GCA_040006875.1 Acidobacteriota bacterium
CTTCTCGAACACATCTGGCGCCATGCCCACGACCCGCGCCGCCTCGATGCGGGCCCGGACGCCGGTGTCGCCGCCGTCGGCGAGCATGCGCTGCAGCAGCACCTGCGCCGCCTCCACGTTCTGTGCCCGGCCCGGACGCGACAGGAAGGCGATGAGCGACGCCTGGATCGAGAAGTCGCTGAAGTCGCCCACCCGTTCGATGAGCGCCAGCGGGTCGGCGTCGGTGTGGCGCGTGAGATAGAGCAGCGCCTCGGTGCGGACCGCAAGGTGCGGGTCACGCAGCAAGCGCTCCACTTCCTCTCGCACGTCGTCCACGCCTGACCGCGCCAGCAGCGCGATGGCCCGCACGCGCACCTCGGCCGATTCATGGTGCAGCAGGCTGGCGAGGGCCGGCTGTGCGCTGTCGTTCGGCCACGTCTCGAAGAAGCTCAGCGCGTAGAGAATCTCCGCCGGGGTGCCGCGCAGCTTCAAGGTGAGTGCCGCCGAGGCGTTTCGGTCGAACATCGCGTCGCTGGCGCGCTCGGCATCGAGGCGATGCTGGTGGATGCTGTCCTCCAGGTTGGTCACGTACTGCTGCCGCGCCAGCGAGGCCGCCGCCAGCCACGCCCCGACGATCGCCAGCGTGACCCAACCCACCTGCACCGGATTCCAGCCGAGCACCGCCGCGCAAGTGAGCACCACGATCCCGCCGAGCGCGTCGCCGCAGCGGTAGATCACCGTGTCGATAAACGACTTCACGCGAAACGTCTCGGCCGCCGACAGCGGCAGGTAGAGCAGCTCCACCGTCACCTTGTCGATCGAGTAGCGCAGCACCTGGTCGCTCGCCTTGAGCGCCGACACCGCCACGAGCGATCCGAAGACGATCACGCCGAGCGTGGTCGACGCCATGGCCACGGGCACGATGAAGAGCGCCAGCCCCACGCCCGCCGAGCGCAGCACGCGTCCCGTGAGCAGCAGTTGCAGCCCGAGCGAGGCGATGCCGGCAATCATGTTGAACGAGCCGAAGAAGGCTGCCAGCTGGTCGGTGTCGGGGATCTGTTCTTTCGCGATGGCCTTGAACTGCCACCCCGCCACGGTCGTGGCAAACGACGCCAAGCCGATCACCCAGGCGATCGACCGCAGGTACGGCGACGCGACGATCTCGCGGAGGCTGTGACGGAAGCTCAGAGGTTCCATCGTCACGTCCACGGCGGCCATGTCGGCCCGCTTCCACGACAGGTGCACCAGGCCCGCCGACACCACGAGGCTCGCCGCCACCCACAAGAGCAACGTCTCGGTGCCGAGCCACGAGGCGGTGAGGCGCGTCGCCAGCCCCCCCACGATCCACCCCAGGATGGCACCGCTGCCGATGAAGCCGAAGGCCCGCTTGGCCTCCCGCGTGGTCAGCACGAAGTTGGCCAGGGTCCAGACCTGCGCCGGCGCCAGCACGCTGAAGATGCCGACCCAGAGGTAGATGGCAATGAACAGGCGCCCTCCGTCCGAGTGCGCCAGGCTCAACCACCAGAACAGCAAGCAGTTGCTGGCGTAGAAGAACAGGCTACCCATCTGGAGAGAGCGGAGGGACACCCAGCGGCTGGCGCGGATGTAGAGAGCCACGGCCAGCCCCACGAGCACGGCGATGCTGATGTCGGCGTAGGGCAGGTCGACGGCCGCATAACGATCGAGGAACAGGGCGTCGCGCGTGGCCTTGCTGGCCACCGTGCCCGACATGGTCAGGAACAGGTACGCGAAGACCGGCCAGGAGCGGTGCAGTTCGTATTCGCTCAGGCCCAGAATTCGGGCAACCAGCTTCAGCATCAAACTACGTATCGTATTGCCGCTCGGTCGGCGCCTGCATAAGATTCAACCACAAATGGCTTCGTCCGACTCGCGTCCCTCGCTTCTCACCCGGTGGCTGGCGCCAGTCGCCGAATTGCGCGAAGGCGAGGGCGGCACCGCCCTGCTGCTCTTCCTCTACTCGTTCCTGGCGATGACCTCGTACAACATCGTCAAGCCGGTCACGCGGTCGCAGTTCATCTCGAGCCTGGGCGCCGACAACCTGCCCTGGGTGCAGTTCGGCGCCGGGATGGTCATCGGCCTGATCATGCAGGCTTACACCAAGCTGATTGCCAACGTGCCGCGTCGCTGGACCATCCCGGTCACGCAAGCCGGCATGATCGTGTTGCTGGTGACGTTCTGGGTGCTCTTCACCCAGGTTGGCGCGGAATGGGTGTCGGTCGGCTTCTACCTGTTCGGCCTGATCCTCGGCATTCTCCTCATCAGCCAGTTCTGGACGCTGGCCAATGACATCTACGATCCGCGGCAGGCCAAGCGCCTGTTTGGATTGATCGGCGGCGGCGCCAGCCTCGGCGGCGCCACCGGCGCGGCCATCACCGCCGGCCTGGTCGAAACGCTGGGCACCAAAACCATGCTGCTCGTGAGCGCCGCCATCATGGTCGTGTGCCTGCTCATCGTGGTGCGCATCATTCGCACCAACCAACGCGCCGGCCAGTCGGACGCGGCGAAGACCGGCGAGGAAGAGGGCGTCGGCGGCGGCGAGGCCCTGGCCTTGCTGCGCGGCTCCCGTCACCTGCAGATCATCGCGCTCGTCATCGCCTTCGCCGCCATCGGCGCCGCCATCATCGAACAGCAACTCAACATGGCCGCGGCCGAAGCCAAGGGCCAGGCCAACACCGACAGCATCACCGCCTTCCTGGCCCAGATCACCGTTTACCTGTCGCTCATCGGACTGTTCATCCAGGTGGCGCTCACGAGCCGCATCCACCGCCTGCTCGGCATCGGCTTCGCGCTGATGATCCTGCCAGTGAGCCTGGGCGCCTCGGGTCTGCTGATGCTCACCGTGGGCGCGTTGTGGACCTCGGGCGTGGCCCGCGTGCTCGACACGTCGCTGCGCTACACGGTCGACAAGACGACGCGCGAGATCCTGTTCCTGCCGCTGCCGGCCGACGTCAAGTATCGCGCCAAGCCGTTCATCGACGTCACGGTCGATCGCTTGTCGAAGGGCGCGGGCGCGCTCATGATCCTGGTGCTGATCAAGGACTGGGGCCTGGGCCTGAGCTGGCAGCAGCTGAGCTACGCCAGCCTCGCCATCACGGTGCTGTGGATCATCTTCGCGTTGCGGGCGCGGGCCGAGTACATGGCCGCATTCCGGCGCAGCATTGTGCAGCAGGACATGCAGGTCGGGGAGATCAGGCTCGAAACAGCCGACCTGTCCACCATCGAAGCGCTGGTCGAAGAACTGGCTCACGCCGAGCCCAAGCGCGTGATCTACGCGCTCGACCTGCTCGAGTCGCTCGACAAGCGGCATCTCGTCAGCCCGCTCATGCTCTATCACGAGGCTCCAGCGGTGCGCATGCGCGTGCTGCGGCTGGCCGAGGCCACCGGACCGGCCGGCGCCTCGCGCTGGATGGGCGGCATCGCGCGCGCGCTCACCGACAGCGACGGTGAGGTGCGCCATGCTGCCGTGCGCGCGCTCGCCTCGGTGCGCGGTCAAGGCGCGGCCGAGCTCATGCGGCCGTACCTGCGCGACGCCGATCCGGCGCTCGTGGTCACGGCCGCTTCGGCGCTGGCGAGCAGCACCGACCCGGCCGACCAGGCCGCGGCGTCGACGGCCTTGCGCGCCCTCATCGACGACTCCCGCACGCAGCAGGCGAGCACGCGCGCCGAAGTGGCCCGGGCGCTCGCCCGGGTCGACAATCCGGCCTTCCGCCCCCTGCTCGTGCCGCTGATGTTCGACGCCGACATCGACGTGGCCCGCGACGCGATCAAGAGCGCGGCGCGGCTCGGGGGCGGCGACTATCTGTTCGTCACGCCGCTCGTGTCGTTGCTGCGCAATCGCCTGCTCAAAGGCGCCGCGCGCGACGTGCTCGTCGGCTACGGCGAGGGCGTGGTGCCGACGCTCGTCTACTTCATGCGCGACCGCGAAGAAGACCTCTGGGTCCGGCGCCACATTCCGGCCACCCTGGCCCGGATTCCGTGCCCGGCCACGCTCGAGGCGCTGGTCGGCGCGCTCGACGACCCCGACGGCTTCCTACGCTACAAGGCGCTGTCGTCCCTCGAGCACTTGCGCCGCACGACGCCGTCGCTCACCGTGGCGCAGGCGACCATCGATCGCCTGGTCGCCACCGAAACGGCCCGCGCCTTCGACCGGCTCACGCTGCACTACAACCTGTTCCACGCCGGCGGACTCGAGCCCGATTGCCTCCTGGCCCGGGCCCTGACCCAGAAGTACGACCGCGCCTTCAACCGCGTCTTCACGCTGCTCAGCCTGGGCCAGGCGTCGAGTGACATCGACGCGGTGCGCCACGCGCTGCTCTCGGGTGATAGCCGCAGCCGCTCGAGCGCCGCTGAGTTCCTCGACAACATCCTCAAGGGCGAGGCGCGCAAGCGCGTGATGCTGCTGGCCGAGGACATGCCGCTCGAGGTGCGCATCCGCAAGGGCAACACGCTCTTCCGCACCCGTCAGCGCGACGTCGAGGACACGCTCGCGCAGCTCGTGCACGACGACAGCCAGGAGATCGCGGCCACCGCGATTCAGCTCGTGGAGGCGCGCCAGCTGTGGGCACTCGCCCCCGACCTCGAGCACACGCTGGAGCATCGTTCGGCGCGAGACTGGTGGGTGTTCGAAGCGGCGTCGTGGGCACTGGCGGCGCAGCGCATGCCGGCCGAACGGCGGCGCGTGCTGTGGCAGGAGCCGCTGCCGGCCGTGGAGCTGGCCGATCGGCTACGCCATCTGCAGCTCTTCGACTTCGTGTCGGTGGACGAACTCTTCCGCGTGGCCAGCCTCGGCCGCCAGATACGCCACGAGGCTGGGCGCGTCGTCGCGCAGGACGGCGCCACCGCCGACGCACTGCATTTCGTGCTCGACGGACGCGTGGCTATTGCCGGTCCGCACGGCGAGCGTGAGGAAGTGGCGGCGCCCGGTGTGATCGGCATCGACGACGTGCTGGAAGGACATCCGGTCCGGGGCACGGCCACGGCCCTCGAACCGACGATCACGCTCACGATGACCAGCGACGAGTTCCTGACGCTGGTGTCGGAGAACGTCGAGATCGCGCAGGGCATCTTCCGCACGCTGCTCGAGACCCGATGCGCACCCGCGTGGCGCACCGTGGTGCACGGCCAGCTGTCGCCCGAGTTGGAGCGACGCGTAGCCGACGGCGTGCAGGCACTCGACGGCCTGCTGTTGCTGCAGGCCAGTCCCCTGCTGCAGCGAGCCACCACGGCGGAGCTGGTGCGCTTGGCGGCAGCAGCGCGAGTCGTGACGCTCACGGCCGGGCAGACCCTCTTCAAGGCCGGCGATGTGGCCGCGATCCACGCCGTGCTCACCGGTGCTGTCACCGTGGCCGGCGAGGGCACGTCGAGCGACGTGGCCGAAGGTGGCGACGTGGTGGGCATCTACGAGGCGCTGAGCGGCCGCTACATGACCTCGACTGGCACCGTGACGGAGCCGGGCACGGCGATGCGCATCGACCGCACGGAGCTCTTCGAGCTCATCGCCGATCACATGCCGCTGCTGCAGGGCATCTTCAGCGGCCTCGTCTACACCACCTCGCGGCCGGGCCAGACGATCCACACCCACTCGGTGGGTGCGGCCCCACGCTAGCGTCCGGTTGTCGGCCGCATCACGCCGGCAGGCGCACTGTGAAGCAGGTCTCGACCCCCGGCGTACTCGTGACCCGCACGGCGCCGCCGTGACGCTCGACGATCGCCTTCACGATCGAGAGCCCAAGCCCCGTGCCGCCCGCTTCGGCGCGGGCCGTGTCGGCCTTGTAGAAGCGGTCGAACACGTAGGGCAAGTGCGCCGCGTCGATGCCGCTGCCGGTGTCGCGCACGGCAAACACCACCGACTCTCCCTCGCGCGTGGCCGCCAGCGACACCCGTCCGCCGGGCGGCGTGTGCCGCAACGCATTGGCGGTCAGGTTCTGCAGCACCTGCTCGAGGCGGCGCTCGTCGCCCCGCACCGTCTCGACGTCACTGGCGATCGTGGTGTCGAGCGTGAGCTGCGCGGTGGTAGCCGCGGGGCCGTGCCGCTCGACCACGCGCATGAAGAGCGCCGACACCGGCACGTCGCCGAGTTCCAGCGGTGCCCCGCCGGCGTCGAAGCGGGCCAGGTCGAGCAGGTCATTGACGAGGCGCTCCAACCGCTGCGCCTCGACATCGACGACGTGTACCGCTTGCTGTCCCTGGACGGAGGCGGGCGCGAACGCCGGCAAGGTGAGCGTCTCGGCATAGCCGCGGATGGCGGTGAGCGGCGTGCGCAATTCGTGCGTGACATCGGCAAGCAACTGCCGGCGGGCGCGATCGGCGTCGACGAGTGCGGCCTCGCGCGCCGCCGCCTCACTGGCCATGCGGTTGAAGGCGCGGGCCACCGACGCCACCTCGTCGCCGCCCGCTTCCGACGCGCGTGCGGCCACATCGCCCTCGCCGAAGCGTCGGGCGGCCTCCTCGAGATCGCGCAGGCGATGCTGGGCCGGCCGGAACACGGCCAGCGACGCCAGCGCCGTGCCGGCCAGGAGCAGCACCGCCAGCCCCGCAGCCAGCCACGGTGCGAGCTCGCGCGCCACCGCGCCGAGCGGACGCCCGCGCGCCACGAGCACGACCGCGGTCACGTGTCCGTCCACACGCACGGGCGCCATCGCCCAGGGCGGCCCCGAAGGCAGGCTCAGGCCCCGCTGCGGAGCCTCGTCGCCACGCGGCCGGCGCGGGCGCGCCCGGCCCGCCCTGAACCCGCGGTCGTCCCACGCCT
>JBDTWC010000130.1:0-6732 GCA_040006875.1 Acidobacteriota bacterium
CCGAGGGCGACGCGGCATCGATGTCCAGGTAGGGCTGCGGCGGCGCCACGAGCGGCATCACTTCCGGGTTGTCGGGCTTGCGCCGGGCTAGGGCCTGCACGGCCTCGATGGTGCGCTTCAGCGAGTCGTCATCGAACTGATGGGTGGTCGCCGACGCCGTCTTCTTGCCGTAGTAGACGGAGATCTGCACCTCCTGATCGTGCTCGATCAGATTGGCGGTGATGCTGGAGTTGGCAAACCGCGTCGCCGCCCGCTCGCCCCCGGAGAAGACGACCTCGACGCCGTCGGCCTTGCACATGTTGAGCACCTTGTCGGTGATCGCCTTCACTTCGTCTTTCGAATACGCCATGGCCGCGGCTCCTGCCCGCGCGATGCGCGTACTTTACCATCGCCCCCGCGCCTGCCGCCGCTGGTTGGTCTCGATGCCGACGCCGGCTGAGCGGTTCAGCGCGCGCCGGACTGGCGCCGCAGCCACCACTCGCCGCCCAGAGCAAGCGCCACCCCCAGTCCCCACCACCATGAGCGCATCGGCCAGCTTGGCTCCTCCACCGGCGTGCCGCGCGGCAGCGCGGCCAGCGCGCGAACCACGGCGTCGACATCGCCAGGCGCGGCCGCCAGGCCGCCGCTGCTGACGGCGACCGCGCGCAGCCGCTCCACCACCCGGCGGGCCTCGCCCCGGGTCGATGGCGGCGCGTTCAGCCAGGCACGGCCCTCGCCCACCCCGTCAATCGTGGCGACGATCTCGCACGCGGCGTCGTTGTGTGGCCACGAAACGGCACCCCCGAAGTGGCCCGCGCGCGCCTCCGGCCACAGGCGCAGCGGCATGGCGCCGCCGGCGCAGACCACGCGCGCCGCTGCGGTCCACGCCGTGCGGGGGGCGAAGGCGCGTGCTTGCACCTCGATTGTGGCGTGATCGTCGCCGGCCTCGTGAGCGATGCTGACCTCCACGGCGGGTCTCGAGCCGCGCGCAAGCTCGGCCACGAGCGCCTGCCAGAAGCTGGTGAACGGCGTGGCCTGCTCAAGGGCCTCAATCGGCGGAGCAGCGGCCCGCTCGCGCACTGCGGGTAGCGAAGGCGTTCGGAAGCGCCACGCGTCGAGCGCGCCGACCACTACCAGGCGGCCCTCGCCAATCGCACGTGACACGATCGTCGGCGCGGCGCCGTGGCTCGCCATCACCACGTCCCCGGCCCCCAGGCCCGACGCGAGCAGCCACTCGCTGGCGCGCAAGCCGGCGGCGTCGGCCGCCGTCGCCTCCAGGCGATGCCGCCAACGCCCTGGCAACAACTGGGCGGCTGGCCCCGACACGACCCCATCGGGCACCAGCACCACCGCGCCGCCGCGCTCGGCGAGATAGCGCTCCAGGCGCCGCACGTCAGCGTCGGTGAGGCCGTCGAGGCCGCCCACTACTACGACCCGCGCGCGCGCGACCCGTCGGTCGTCCACGGGTCCAGGGGCCACGCCTCGGACGAGGCCCGGCGCCAACGTCGCCTGCGCGTCGACGTCGAGGCGGGCATCCGACTCGAGCGCCCGGCGCACGAAGGTCGCCGCCCACGACGGGCGTGGCTCGAGCACGAGCACCGGCCAGGGCGTCGCCGCCACGGCGACGTCCACGGCCAGGCGTTCGGTCTGAGGAGCGCCATCACCGGCGGCGGTCGTGGCGCTCACCGTGAGTCGGCGGCGGCCGGATTGGGCCGGCCACCAGGGCACCGCGATGGTCGCGGCTGGTTCGTTGGTCCAGATGTGCCGAGCCGCACCGACCGGCACAGCGCCATCGCGGATCTCGAGGCGTGTCTCGCGACCGGCCACGGAGTGGCCCGACAACGCCACGGCCACGGTGGCGCGCGTGTCGAGGTGCGCCGCGCCCGCGAGCACGTCGTCGATGGTCACGCCGGCAGCCGGAGTCTGGTCGCGCAGGGCCACGGTGAAGAGCGGTTCCGAGCGCTCGAGCCCGCCACGCGGGGCCGCACTGGTCCCGGTGACGACGACGCACGGCCCAGCGGCGGCGCACGGTAGTCGCTCGCCCGGCGCGAAGGTCCGAACGCGCACGCGGAAGGTGGCGCCCGCGGCCGCGGTGAGCGCGCGCACGACGTCGCGTGCTGAGGCGTCGCCGGGTCCCACAGCCATCACGTCAGTCGGAGCGCCGGCAGTGCTGGGGACAGGGACAGCGACGTCCACATCGAGTGGCGGGGGGCGCGACGAGGTCACCGCGGGATCGACCACGCCGCCGACGGCCATCGCCACCGCCACGAGCCGCAGTGCGGTGGCCAGGGTCATCGCGCGCTACCCGCAAGGCGCTGCTCTTCCGTCCACAGTCCGTCGAGCAGGCGACGCGACCCGGCGCCATCGGACGACGCGGGCAGCAGCGCGCCGACGCGCTCCCACAGCGCGGTGGCGACCTCGCTCACGGCGACGCGGCGAGCCGCATCGTCGGACGCCGCGAGCAGGCGCGCTCCTCGCTGGCGCCAGCGCGGATCTCCCGGCGCTAGCGCGGCCACGCGCGTGGCCAGGCTCGGAGGCAGCGGCCGCGCCGGGTCGGCCGTCGCGAGGGCGAGCAGCAAGGCGCGCTCAGGCGCCAGGCGATCGGGGGCGGTTGGCGGCACGCGCGGGCCCGGCGCGGCCGTGCGCAGGTCGCCGCTCAGACGCCGGGTCAGATCGATGCGCGACTTCTCGGGCATCGTGCGCAGGAAGTAGCGGCGGCGATCGAACGCCTTGAGCAGGGCCGCGAGCGCCTGCCGCTCGAACACCAGTGCTCCGCGCGCATCGCCGGCGGTCAGGCGGGCCTCGGCGCGTGACATCTCGCCGAGGGCGCGCTGCATCTCGGCGCGGCCGCGATTCTCGAGCCGCCCTTCCTGCACCTCGTCGCCGCGCGCCGCCTCCTCCACCTCGTCCTGCACCTCGCCACCGCTCAGGAAGACGACCTCCGCCCGGACCATCCGTTGCTCGGCAGCAATGCCCTGCAGGCGCGTCAGCCACGCGTCGGCCGCGACCGTGGCGCGCTCGGCGAGTGCGCCCTCGGTGTGCACGATCACCATCTGCTGGCTGATGGCGTAGCGCCGATCCTCTTCGGCCACGGCGGCGCCTGCACCGCTGGTCTCGAAGGCGCCGCCGATGTCGATGGTGTACGACTCCGATTCTCCGGGCGGTGCGCCAGGGGCGTCATCACGCGCGACCACGCGATAGACGAGGGCCTCACCGGCGTCGAGGGCCAAGGGACGTAGCGACCACGACAGGTGTCCGCGCAGGCCGCCCGGCGCGGGCGTGAGGTTGCGGATCGGCACGCGGCCCTCGCCGAACGTGAACGACTCGCCGCCGCCCGACATGCGCACGTAGCGCAGCTCGAGGCTCGACACCGCGTAGTCGTCGGTGGCCTCGACCTCGAGCTCGATGGTGGCGGCGCCACTGGCCAGGCGCAAGTCCTGCCCGGGGCGGACCACCCGCACGAGCGGCCGCTGGTCGGGTGCCACGACGATGGCGAGCAGGCGCGATCCGCGCGTCGTGCCGCCGTCGGCCAGACCGACGATCGCGCCGGTCGTCGACTGCGTTGGCACCCAGGTGCGCTCGAACGTACCCAGCTCGGCCCCGGCAACGAGCGGGACGGCGCCCCCTTCGGGGTCGTCGAGGATGGCGCCCCCGAGGCCGGTGCGCACCACGAGGCGGACCGATCCTCCGGCGGGCACGCGCACCTCGGTGGGATCGTCGAGCGTCACGGGTGGGCGCTTCAAATAGGCCGGCGGAGTCACGGTGGCGGCGACGACGAAACCGTCGGTCACCGTGGCTGAGCCGGGCTCACCGGACAGCGTGGGTACGGCGGCGGGCCGCTGCGTCCACGCCACCGCGGCGGCCGCAAGCGCGGCTGCGATCAGCACGCCGCCGGCCGCGCCGGTCAGCGGCACCAAGGTCGTCGCGTTCAGCGCAGTCACCCGCTCGTCGGCCTGGCGCACGACCTCGGCGCGAATCGCCGGCGAGGCCACGGCCAGAGCCGGACCGGCCATGGCCGTCACGAGCAGATTGTCGAGGCCACCGCAGCGCGCTTCGGCCCAGGCCGCCACCGTCTCGGACGGCCACGAACCGCGACCTCTCCACAGGCCCACGCCGACCACGGCCAGGGTCACCGCGATGGCCGTGCCGATCGCCGACCGGCGTTCAGCCACCGGCTCCGCCGCCACCAACACCAACGCTCCCGCGAACAGACCTGCGGCGCTCGCCCGCAGGACATCGCGGACGGTGAGACGGCGCGTGAGCGCAGCGACCAAGCCCGCGGCGCTCACGCGGGACCTCTTCGCAGCCACGTCTCGAGGCCGAGCAGCACAAGCACGATCAGCCACACCGCCCGACGGTCGCCGGCATCGATCGGCGCAGCAGGCCCGCGCGGCGCCGCCGGCCGCGTCATCGCCTGCACGTCAGCGTCGCTCAGCGGCACCGGCTCCAGGCGTCCTGGTGCCGCGGAACCGGCGTGTGCCGGGCCGGTGGAGTGCGCGTCGATCCAGGCCGCGAGTTCCTCGACCCGGCCGGACCACGGCGCGCTGAGAGGCGCGCCCGAAGGCGCGGCCACGACCACACCGCGGCGCAGCACAGCCCGCAGGGCGGCGTCCGCGGCTGGGCGCGCCTCGGGAGTCGCCTGCACGCTGACGACGTGGCCAGCTTCAGGGCTACGCGAGAGCTCCTGCAGCGACGTGTCGGCCTCGCCGATGACGAGCGACTCGCGGATGCGCCAGAGCGCCCCACTGCGCAGTTCCACGCGCTCGCGTTCCCGGGTCCGCGCTGGCAACGCTCCCGCGCGCCGGAAGCTCAGGCCGATGTCGCGTGGAACCGCGCTCGCCGCGATCACGGCCGCCGTGTGACGCGATAGCGGACCGGCGACGACCAGCTCGCGACGGCTCGGGCCCTGCGCCTCGAGCCAGGCCGAGGCATCAGCCAGCCCCTGGCTGAGGTCGTCGGTGACAAACGCGCGAGCGACGCCCTCAGGCGCGGCGACCGCGGCGTTGGCTCCGTCGCCGCGACCGTCCAGCGCCGGCACGACCACCGTCGCTCTCGCCACGCGCGCGTCCCAGCCCGCCTGGCGGGCTGCGGTGACGACGATCGGAGCGGCCACCGCTGCTGCCGCCGCGAGCACGAGCGCCACGCGCACCGCGAGCAGGCCCGGTTCGCGCACCTGCCAGCGGCGGCGGGCCGGAGCCGCGGCCGTACTCAAGAAGCGCAACGAGGGAAAACGCAGCGGCGCACGGCGCGGCCGCGCCAGCAGGTGCGCGGCAATCGGCACGGCCACGAGCAGGCCCAGCCACCACGCACCGGGCAGGAGCCACACTGCGCGCATCACGCGCCTCCGCGGCGGGCCAGCAGGAACCGGCGCAGCGCCAGGTCGAGGCGATCCGCGGTCGACAGGCTCACGAGCTCGACGCCGTCGCGCACGAGCGCGCGGCGCAGATCGGCGCGCCACTGCTCGAGGCGAGCCCGGTAGTCGCTGCGCACGAGGTCGGCGGCCACCGGCTGAGACCGCGCCGTTTCGGCCTCGACCAGTTCGGCATCGGCGTCGATGACCAGGCGCACTTCCTCATCGGCCAGCACCTGCACCGCCACCACGTCATGACCGGCGCGCGCCAGCCGCCGCAGCGCCGGCACGGCGAGCGCGTCGTCGTAGAAATCCGACACCGCCACCACCAGGCCATGTCGCGGTAGCCGTGGCCCGACCTGCGCCACGGCCGCCGAGAACGGCTCGGTGCCGTCGGGGATCAGCCGCGTGAGCCCCGCCAACAACCGCGCCATGTGCACCACCCCACGACTGGCCGGTAGCTGCACCGGCTGCGAGCCGAGGGCGACCAGGCCGGCGGCATCGCCCTGATCGACGACCAGCATCGCGAGCGCGGCGGCCACGGTCCTGGCCAGTGGAAACTTGCCGTGGAAGTCCATCGATGCCGAGGCATCGACCACGATCAGCGCCTCGAGGTTGGTGGTCTCGGTGAAGCGGCGGGTGTAGAGCGAGCGCGTGCGCGCGTAGGCTTTCCAGTCGACGTGCTTGAGGTCATCGCCGGGCCGATAGTGCCGGTACTCGCGGAACTCGGCGCCGAAGCCGTGCAGCGGACTGGTGTGTGGACCATGGCGCGCGCCGGTCACGGCGACCCGGGCCCGCAGATCGAGATCGCGGATGGCGGCGAAATCCGCCCCGTAGTGTCCGCTCATGCGCCGCGCGGCACGTGGTCGAGCAACTGGGCCACGACCGACGCGGCGCTGATGCCGTCGGCCTCGGCCTGGAAGTTCAGCAGCACGCGGTGGCGCAGCACCGGCGGCGCGACCGCACGCACGTCGTCGAGCGACACCGCGGGACGCCCGTGCAGCACGGCCCGCGCCTTTCCCGCGAGCACCAACGCCTGACCGGCACGAGGACCGGCGCCCCAGCGCACGCACTGCCCCACGACCTCGGGCCCGCCGCCATCGCCGCCCGGGCGCGTGGCCCGGACCAGACGCGTGGCGTAGTCGATGACGTTGGGGGCGGCGACCACCTCGCGCACGAGCGCCTGCGCCCGCGACAGATCCTCGGCGGTGGCGACCGCGGATGCCGCGCGCACCGTCCCGGTGGTCGTCTCGGCCACGATGCGACGCTCTTCCTCCGCACTCGGGTAGCCCATCACCACCTGCAGCATGAAGCGATCGAGCTGGGCCTCGGGCAGCGGATAGGTGCCTTCCTGCTCGATCGGATTCTGGGTAGCCATCACGAAGAAGGGCTGCGGGAGCGGC
>JBDTWC010000131.1:0-6712 GCA_040006875.1 Acidobacteriota bacterium
CGTCCTCGATTCCGTCCGGCGCCTGCTGCGCATCGGCGCCACCGCCAACCTGCTGAACCTGCTGCAGAAGCAGCATCCCGCCGACCTCGGCCAGATCTTCGGCGAACTGCACGACAGCGAGCGCCAGGCCGCCTTCGCGGTGCTGGTTGACCGCCAGCCCAAGCTGGCGATGGAGAGCCTGAGCGAGCTCGGCGCCGAACGCGGCGCCCTGCTGCTGGCCGGCAAGTCGGCCGAGGACATCGCCAAGCTGGCGCAGGAGATTGCGTCGGACGACGCTGCGGCCCTCATCGACTACCTGCCCGACGAGCTCTCGAACGAGGTCCTGGAGTTGATGCGCCGGCGTGAGTCCGGCCAGGTCGAAAGCCTGCTCGACTACGCCGAGCAGACGGCCGGCCGCATCATGAACCCGAACGTCTTCGCGTGCAACGAAGACCTCACGGTGGCCGAGGCAGTGTCGGCGCTGCAGAGCGCCATCAACGTCGAGATGGTGTTCTACGTCTACGTGGTCGACGCGCGGCGTCACCTCGTGGGCGTCACCTCGCTGCGCCGGCTGCTGCTCGTGACGCCCGAGACGCCGCTCAAGCGGATCATGACGCCGGATGTGATCAGCGTGAGGGTCGACACCGACCAGGAAGAGGCGGCACGACTGGTTGCGTCCTACAACTTGCTGGCCATTCCGGTCGTTGACGAGGAGAACAAGATCGCCGGTGTCATCACCGTCGACGACGTCATCGACGTGCTCAAGGACGAGGCGACCGAAGATCTGTATCGCCTGTCCGGCCTGTCTGGTGATGAGCGCATCGAGACACCCGCCTTCGAAGCGCTCAAGAAGCGCCTGCCGTGGCTCGGCATCAATCTCGGTACGGCCTTTCTCGCCGCGTCGGTCGTGGCCGCCTTCGAACACACCATCAGCCAGGTGACCGCGCTCGCGGTGTTCATGCCGATCGTGGCCGGCATGGGCGGCAATGCCGCCACCCAGACCCTGACCGTGATCGTGCGCGGGCTCGCCCTCGGGGAGCTGTCGTGGGCGAATGCCCGGAAGGCGCTGTTCAAAGAGGGGGCGATCGGCCTGGGCAACGGCGTCGTGCTCGGCGTGGTGGCGGCGCTCGTGGCCTGGGCGACCAAGGGAAACCCGGTGCTCGGCCTGCTGCTCGGCATGTCCATGGTCTGCAACATGTTCGTGGCCTCGACGGTGGGTACGCTGGTGCCGCTGGGCCTCAAGGCCCTCAAGGTGGATCCGGCCCTGGCCTCGTCGGTCTTCATCACCACCTTCACCGACGTGGTCGGGTTCGCCTCGTTCCTGGGGCTGGCGACGATTTTTGTCCGCTACCTCGGCCCCGGATAGGCGCAGGAATGCGGATAGAATGAGCAGCGAGGTCGGCGTCGTTGCCCCTCTATTCTGCTGACGCGCTGGTGCTGCGCACCTACAAGCTGGGCGAGGCCGACCGCATCGTGGTCTTCCTGACCAAGGACCGCGGGAAGAAGCGGGGCGTGGCGCAGTCGGCCCGGCGGACCAAATCACGGTTCACCGGCGCCCTGGAGCCGCTCACCGAGGTGCGGGTGGCGTACTTCGAGAAGGAGCAGCGCGAGCTGGTGAATCTGAACTACGCCGAACCCGTCCGGTCGCCGATGTCCGCGCCCAATCCCGAGGCGCTCGGCTACAGCGCGTACTTTGCCGAGCTGCTCGATGCCAGCGCCGAAGAGGGCGATCCAGACCAACGCCTCTACCGGCTTGGCGTGGCCACGCTCGAGGCCGTCACCACCGGTGGTCCGGTAGAGCCGCTGGCGCGCTACTTCGAGACGTGGGTGCTGCGCCTCCAAGGCGTGTATCCCACCGAGGTGGCGTGCGGACACTGCGGCACCGAGTTCGGCGCGAGCGACGGCGCCTACCTCGCGCCCGACGGCCACGGCTTCGTGTGCCGTCGCTGTCATGGCGCACAGGGCACCCACGACCGGTTCCTGTCGGCGCGGGCGCTGGCCTTCGTGCGCGCGGCCCGGCGTGTGAAACCGTGCGACGCGGCGGCCATCGGCGCGTCCGGCGCCGTGCTGCGCGAACTCGAAGTGGCCCATCGCATGCTCATCGGGTCGCACTTCGATCGGGAGCTCAAATCCGTCCGCGTGGTCCAGGCTCTGGGCCGCCCGACGTCATAGGCGACAACTGGTGACCTTTCAGGACCTCATCCTCAAGCTCTCGACCTTCTGGGCCTCGCGCGGCTGCTTGCTGCAACAGCCGCTCGATCTCGAAGTGGGTGCCGGCACCTCGCATCCGGAGACGCTGTTCCGCGTGCTCGGCCCCGACCCATGGCAGGTGGCCTACGTGCAACCGTCACGGCGGCCCGACGACGGGCGCTTCGGCGAGAACCCGAACCGGCTGTTCAAGCACCATCAGTTCCAGGTCATTCTGAAGCCGTCGCCCGATGAGGTGCAGCAGATCTATCTCGACAGCTTGGAAGCGTGCGGCATCAACCCGCGCCAGCACGATGTACGCTTTGAAGAGGACAACTGGGAATCGCCGGCCCTCGGCGCGTGGGGCATCGGCTGGCAGGTGATGCTCGACGGACTCGAGATTTCCCAGTTCACCTATTTTCAGCAGGTGGGCGGCGTGAATCTGTCGCCGATCTCGGCCGAGATTACCTACGGCCTGGAGCGGATCGCGATGTTCCTGCAGAAGGTCGACAACGTGTTCGACCTCGAGTGGGCGCCCGGCGTGACCTACGGGGAGGTGCGGCTGCGAGAGGAAGTCGAGCAGTCGAAATACGCCTTCAATCAGGACACCGGCATTCCCGCCGCCGAGTACGCGGCGTTTCACCGCAGCCAGTTCGACGCCAACTACGCGTTTGCAGCCCGGCTCGCCGATGCCAAGCTGCTGCTGCCGGCTCTCGAATACAGTCTCAAGTGCTCCCACCTCTTCAACCTGCTCGACTCGAGCGGCAGCATCGGCGTGAGCGAACGCACGGCCTACATCCTGCGCGTGCGGCAGCTGGCCGTGCGCCTGTGTCGTGAATATGCCGCCGACGCCGAGGCCCGCGCGCTGGCGCGCACCGCCATCGAAGCGAGTGAGTAGCGCCCGCCAATGACGTCCATGGATAGAGAACTGCTGATCGAGATTGGCACCGAGGAACTGCCGGCCAGCTGGCTGCCTGGCCTGACCGCGCAGTTCGGCGCGCGGATCGAGGCGCGCCTGGCCGACGGCCGTCTGCCGGCGGCCGCGCCGGTCGAGACGTTCAGCACGCCGCGGCGCCTGGTGGTACGCGCAGCGCGCGTGCCCGAACGCCAGACCGACTTGGACGAGGTCGTGATGGGTCCGCCCGTGTCGGCCGCGGTCAAGCCCGATGGCGAGATGACCGGCGCCGGGCTCGGCTTCGCGCGCAAGCAGGGCGTCGAGCCCTCCGCGCTGCACCGTGTCGAGACGCCCAAGGGCGTCTACCTCGCCTACAAACGTCAGCTGCGTGGCAAGGCGGCGATCGACGTACTGCCCGGCGTGCTCGCGGCCGCGCTGCGCGACCTGCAGTATCCGAAGCAGCTGCGCTGGGATGCCACGCTCGACGACGGCAAGGGCGAGCTGCTCAGCGGCCGCCCGATCCGCTGGGTGCTGTTCCTCTATGGCGGAAGGGTCGTGCCCTTCGACATCCTGCGGCCCGCGTCGGCGGCCGGACCGCTGGTGCAGGACGTGCGCTCGGGCGCGGTCACCTTCGGGCATCGCTTCCTCACCACCAGCGGCCGCGCCGGTCGCGCCCTCAAGGTGAAAAGCTTCGACGACTACCGCAAGCGGCTGAGCGAGAACTTCGTGGTCATCGAGCGGGGCGAACGCCACGACCGGATCGGCCGCGAGCTCGACGCGGAAGCGCGCCGCCGCGGCGGACGGGTGGGCGTGTCGCCGGCGGGGCAGCATGCGCTCGACGAGGTGCCCGATCTCGTGGAGTACCCGGCGGTTGTGTCGGGCGCCTTCGCCGAGGAGTTCCTGCGCCTCCCAGCCGAGGTGCTGACCACCACCATGATCCACCACCAGCATTTCTTCCCGCTGGTGACGTCGCACGACGTGCTCATGCCGGTGTTCCTGGCCGTGCTCAACATGGAACCCGAGAAGCCGGAGATCGTGGCCCGCAACTTGGAGCGCGTGCTCACCGCGCGCCTGCGCGACGCGCGCTTCTTCTACGATGCCGACCGCGCCCAGTCGCTCGAACATCATCGCGAGCGCCTCTCCACGGTCGCATTTCATCAGGGCGTCGGCAGCTTCCGCGACAAGGCGGATCGGCTCGAGCCGCTGGCGCGGTGGATCGCGACCGAGGTCTTCGGTCGGCCGGCTGCCGCCGCCGCGGCCGGCGCCGCCGCGCGTCTGTGCAAGGCCGACCTCGCCACCAACATGGTGCGTGAGCTCACGGAGCTTCAGGGCACGATGGGCGGGATCTACGCGCGCGAGGCCGGACAGCCCGAGGCGGTGTGGAAGGCGATCTACTACCACTACCTGCCGTCGGCGGTCGAGGCCGATGCCGCGCCGTCACGGGCCGAGCTCGGCGACGCCGCGGTGACGTGGGCGGCGGTGGCCCTGGCCGACAAGGTCGACACGGTGGCCGGGATGTTCGTGGCCGGCGAGCGCCCGACCGGCTCGCGCGATCCCTATGGCATCCGGCGCGCCGCGCAGGGCGTGGTGCGCATCCTGGCGGATCTGCCCGCGCTGACCGGACTGGCAGCCACGGTGCGGCTCGGCACGCTCGTCGATCGCGCGCTGGCGCAGTTGCCGGCCCCGACCGACCTGACCGAGTGCCGGGCAGCGCTCGATCTCTTCTTCATCGAACGGGTGCGCGGCGTCTTTGAACAGCGTGGCGCTGACGTGCGCAACGTGCGGGCGGTAACCCACGTGCCCGCCGCCGACACCTCGCCCCTTACGGTTCGACGACGGCTCGACGTCCTGCCCGAGTTCACCGAGTCGGCCGAGTTCAAGCAACTCGCCACGCTCTTCAAGCGCGTGCGCAACATCGCGAAGCATCTACCTGACGAGCAGTTCCAGCAGGCTGAGGCGCAGGGCCGGCCGCTTGATCGCCTGACTGAGCCGGCCGAAACGGCGCTGCTCGCCGAGATCCAGCGGCGGCGCCCCGCCATCGACGCGGTCGTGGCCGCCGGCGACGGCTATCGCAAGGCGTTTACGGAAGCGGCGGCGTTTGCCCCGGCCGTGGCCAAGTTCTTCGACGACGTGATGGTAATGGCCGACGATCCCGAGGTGCGCGAAGCGCGTCTCAGGCTGCTGCGCCGGCTCGAGTCCTTAATCCTTCAACTCGCGGACGTCTCCGAGATGGTTCCGCAATCCGACACGTAGGAGTTTCGAACCTCATGGCGAAGCGTAAAGCGGTAAATGCGAAGACCCCGACCCCTCGCGGCATGGCCGTGGTCAGGAAGGGCCCGACCAAGACCAAGCGCAAGGCCGCGCCGAAGCGCACGGTCAAGTCGGTCATGAAGGCCGTGGTCAAGGCCGCCGTCCGCGCCGCCGGACGCGTGACCGGCGCCAAGGACGCGCGCCAGGGCAAAGCCGGGAAATACGTCTACTACTTCGGCGACGGCAAGGCCGACGGCGATCGCACCATGAAGGACACGCTCGGCGGCAAGGGCTCCGGCCTGGCCGAGATGACCAACGCCGGACTGCCCGTGCCGCCGGGATTCACCATCTCCACCGGTGCCTGCAATCTCTATTACGCCAACGGCAGCAAGCTCACGCCGGCGATCGAGGGCGAGATCGACGTGCAGCTCCGTCGCTTGGAGAAGAGCGCCAAGGCCACCCTCGGGTCGCCAGTCAATCCGCTGCTCGTGTCGGTGCGCTCGGGCGCCAAGTTCTCGATGCCCGGCATGATGGACACGATCCTGAACCTCGGTCTGAACGACTCGGCCGTCGAGGGCCTCAAGACCCGCACCGGCAACGGCCGCTTCGCCTTCGACAGCTACCGGCGCTTCATCCAGATGTTCGGCTCGGTGGTGCTCGAGATTCCGAAGGCCGCCTTCGAGCACGAGTTCGAGGCGATCAAGACCGCTACCGGCGCGGCCGTCGATACCGACCTGGACGAGGCGGCGCTGCGCGACGTGGTCACCCGCTTCAAGGCCGTGGTCAAGGACAAGAGCGGCAAGGCCTTCCCGCAGGACCCGCACCAGCAGCTGCGCATGGCCCGCAACGCCGTGTTTCGCTCGTGGAACAACCCGCGCGCCAAGGAATACCGGCGCATCTACGACATCCCTGATTCGATCGGCACGGCGGTGAACGTGCAGATGATGGTGTTCGGCAACACCGGCGACCGCTCGGCCACGGGCGTGGGCTTCACGCGCAACCCGGCCACCGGCACCAAGGAATTCTACGGCGAGTTCCTGGTCAATGCGCAAGGTGAGGACGTGGTGGCCGGGATCCGCACGCCGCGGCCGATCAGCGAACTGGCCGAGGTGATGCCCAAGGCCTACGCGCAGCTGCGGCAGATCACGACCCGGCTCGAGAAGCATTACAAGGACATCCAGGACTTCGAGTTCACGATTCAGGAAGACCGCCTGTTCATGCTGCAGACGCGCAGCGGCAAACGCACCGGTTACGCGGCGGTGGTCATCGCCACCGACCTGATGAAGGAGAAGCTGGTCACGCCCAAGGAGGCGTTGCTGCTGGTCGATCCGGAAGCGCTGTCGCAGCTGCTGGCGCCGGGCTTCGATCCGAAGGAATGGAAGAGCATTGCGGTGGCCACCA
>JBDTWC010000132.1:0-6698 GCA_040006875.1 Acidobacteriota bacterium
GTTTGTCATCGTCGTCATGCCATCAAGGCTGCTTCCTGGTCTCGCCGCGGCTGACCCGTGCCGCCAGAGCCGCTAACGCCTTTGCATGCGCCGTGCCCGACGCCAGCGCGAGCCCCCTATGGCGGCGTGCCGAATGTGTGGAACCGGCTACCGACTCTCGTCGTAACCCGTGCGCGCCGGGCGCCGAAGGCGCGACGGTCAGCCCCGGGTGGAGTGGAGCAACTGCAACAGCCCGTCGGTGTCCACCGGCTTCACCAGGTGGAGGTCGAAGCCGGCCTCGCGCGTGCGATCGCGATCCTGCTTCTGTCCCCAGCCGGTCACGGCCACGAGCATGACGTCGCGGCCCTCCGGAATGGCCCGGATTTGGCGCGCAGCCTCGAAGCCGCTGACCACGGGCATGCCGAGGTCGAGGAGCACGATCTCCGGCCTGAAGGCGCGCACGCCGCGTACCGCGGCCGCGCCGTCATACGCGGCGAGCACGTCGTGGCCGTGGGCGCGCATCAGGATGGCCAGGCTGTCGGCGCCGTCCTGGTTGTCGTCGGCAATCAGGATGCGCCGCGCGGTGCTGCCCGCCAGCCGGGGCGCGTCCGTCACCGCCGGCGCCATCGCGGCCGGCGCGATCGGCAGCCGCACCTCGAACGTGCTGCCATGGCCCGCGCCCTCACTGGCGGCTGACACCCGCCCGCCGTGCATGCCGACCAGGCCGCGCACGAGCGCCAGCCCGATCCCGAGTCCGCCCGGCGCGAGTGCCACGGGCTGCGGCGCCTGCGAGAACATCTCGAAGATGTTCGACAAGGCGTCGGGTGCGATGCCGATGCCGTCGTCGGTGACGGTGACGACAGCGTCGGACCCGGAGCGGCTCACGGTCAGGCGCACGATGCTGCCGCGCGCCGAGTACTTCGAGGCGTTGCTCAGGAGGTTGGAGAAGACCTGGGCCAGCCGCATGATGTCGGCGTCGAGCGGCACCGGTTCCGGCGGCATCGACCGCGACAGCGTCTGGCCCGCGGCGTCGAGGAGTGGCATGGTCGTTTCGAGCGCCAGATCGACCACCGCTTGCAGCGTCACCGGCGCCCGGCGCAGGTCGAGCTTGTCGCGCGTGATCCGCGAGACGTCGAGCAGGTCGTCGAGCAGGCGCGCCATGTGGCGCGACTGCCGGTCGATCACGGCCGTGGCCTGACGCACCACCGCCTGGTCGGACCCGGCCAGACGCATGGTGGCGACGCTGTTCCAGATCGGCGCCAGCGGATTGCGCAGTTCGTGGGCCAGCACCGCCAGGAACTCGTCCTTGCGGCGATCGGCATCGCGGAGGGTCTGCTCGAGTTGCTTCTGGCGGCGGATGTCCCGGGCGATCGAGGACGCGGCGATGGTGACGCCGGCCTCGTTCCGGATCGGCGATAGCGTGAGCGATACGTCGAGCCGCTCGCCCGAACTGGCGAGGCGCGCTGTTTCAAACGACTCCACGTGCTCGCCGCGCGCCACGTGCGCCAGGCGATCGGCCTCTCTTTCGCGCACGTCGTCGGGCAGGACCAGATGCACCGAGCGGCCGACGGCCTGGGCGGCACTGTAGCCGAACATCTCCTCGGCGCCGGCGTTCCAGGTGAGGATGCGGCCGTCGAGAGTCTTGCTGAGCACGGCGTCGTCCGACGACTCGACGATGGCGGCCAAGTGCGCCGTGGCCTCGGCGGCCCGCCGCCGCTCGGAAGTGTCGCGAAACACCAGCACGCTTCCGGTGACGACGCCGTCGTCCCCCTGGAGCGGCGTGGCCACGTCATCGACCGGCCGCTGGGTGCCGTCGCGGGCGACGAGCAGGGTGCGGTGCGCCAGCCGCACGGTGGTGTGCTCGCGCACGGCCTTGACTGCGGGGTTGTCCGTGGGTTGGCGTGTGTCTTCGTCGATGACGTTGAAAACCGCGGTAACCAGCTGTCCCTTGGCCTCGGCGCTGGTCCAGCCGGTGAGCCGCTCGCCTTCGGGATTGACGGTCACGATCTGGCCGTGCGCGTCCGACACGATCACGGCGTCGCCAATCGACTGCAGCACGATCCGGAGCCGCTTGGCTTCCGCGCCCTCGGCCGCGCTGAGCACGCGCAGCCGCTCGGTGATGCTCGCAAAGAGCCACGAGACGCCCAGGAAAAGCAGCGCGCGCGCGATGTCGTTCCACTCCGGCGCGCGGGCCGTGACCGGCCCGGCCAGGAACAGCGCGGCGGCCAGTGGCAGACTGAGGGCCGAGGTGGCGATCGCGGCCCAGAAGCCGGTGTAGCGGGCGACCAGTGCCACCGCGGCCATGTAGGTGAGAAACGGCGCGTTGCCGGCCAACACGGGCGTGAGGATCCAGCGCGCGAACGTCGCGACGACGGCGGCCGCGGCCGCGACGGCCAGCGCCACAATCGAAGGCGAGAGGCGGGGTTGGGTCACCGTGCCCGGTATATTGCCACGCCGGGTGCGTCAGTCGGCGCGGAGGACTCGCCCCGGGCGAAAGGCCGGGGGCCGCCGAACTCAGGGCCGCTTGGCGGCGCGCCGCGGACTTTCCGGCACGATCGTCTCGCCGCGGGCCAGCATGGCGACGAGCGTCGCGATCTTCTTCACGCGTCCGGCCGCCGTCTTCATGTGGCCCATGCGGAAGGCCAGGGCGAAGAGATTCGCACGGCTCAGGGTGGCGAAGGTCTTGATCGCACGGGCGTTGGCGGCGATGGCGGTGCGAAGGTCCGCGGGTACGGTGTCAACGGTGGCGCTGCGCATCGGCGCGTAGGCCGCGTCCCAACGGCCATCGGCCTTGGCGGCATCGACCTGGCGCTGCCCGTGCGCGGTCATGCGTCCGGCGGCCGTCAATCGCGCTACCGAGTCGCGGTTGATCTGGCTCCAGACGCTCTTGGCGCCGCGCGGCCCGAAGCGCTGCAGGAAGGAGCGCTCGTCGAGCGACTTGCGGGTGCTGTCGATCCACCCCCAGCAGAGTGCGACATCCAGCGCTTCCGCGGTGGTGACGCTGACCAGGCCGCTGTCCCTCTTGTGCACTCGCAGCCACAGTTCGGGCTGTGTGTCGTGATGCGTGCGCAACCACGTCTCGAAGGCAACCGCGGTGCGGAAGCTCTTGATCCGCGCGGGATGGGGAATGATCGGTGCCAAGGCTGTGCTCCGCATCATCGTGACATGGGGCTCACGCCGCCGCAAATTCCGGCGCGCTCAGGATGAATCACGCCGGATGAGCTACCAACTGGACGCTACGTTACAACTGTGCGGGTATTCGAAAAATCGAATATCTTTCTGGCGTGAACTCGCCGCTCCGGTCGTTCAAAGCGCAAATATTCCAGGCGCTGGCACATCCCACCCGCATCGCCGTGGTAGAGGCATTGCGCGACGGCGAAGTGAGCGCCGGGACGCTGCTGTCGAAGTTGAAGGTGGAGCAAGCCAATCTGTCGCAGCATCTCATGGTGCTGCGCGCCAAGCACGTGGTCGTGAGCCGCAAGGAAGGCAACCAGGTGCACTACACGCTCCGCGACCCGGTGCTGGTGGAGGTGCTCGATTTGCTGAAGCTATACTTCAACGCCCACCTGACCGAGAACATCGCGCTGCTCGGTGAGATGGTCGCCGCCGACGAGCCGCAGGCATGATGGCCACCCCGTTGTCGCGTCGCGGCCCGGCCCGGTTGAACTACACCGATGCGTTGACGCACCTGGCGCAGGATATCGCGGCCCGAGTTCCGGCGCTGTCGTTCCTCAACATCGAGAAGCTCCTGATCTTCGCCCGCGCCGGCCGCGGCGACACCGAAGGCGCCACCGCGACCTGTCATTGCCTGTGCCTGCCCGAGGACGCGCCGGGCTATTACTTCTGGCGCGACGAGCGCACCGGGATCATCACCCGCCGCACCGAGTGGTTCGTGGCCCGTACTCCCGTCGTGCAGCGCGGCGCCACCCGTCTCGATTACCTCATCTCGGTGGCGCTGCCGCGCTTCTGCGATCAGCGCCTCGCCGGACGGAAGGCCGTCCTCTATCCCGGCGCGGATGCGTGGGTGGCGAAGCTAGACACGCTGGTGCATGAGCTCTACCACGTGGATCCCACGTCGCAGGGCCTGCGCGTGGTGCACGAAGACGGCGACGGCCACGGCAGCGCCCGGCACCACAGCCCGGCGTTCTACGCCGACGTGGCCGGCTTCGTGAACGCGTACTTGAGGACCGGGCCTGACCCGGAGCGCTACGAGTTCCTGCGCTACGACTTCGCCGGCCTGCACCAACGCTACGGTGGCGTGGTGGCGACGACGTTCCGCAACTTTCCGTCGTATCCCCAGATCTATCTCGAGCGTCTGCCCGAGCAGCCCGAGGGGCCGGCCACCGACGTGGTCGTGCCGGTGAAGGTACCGACCCAGCCGGCCCTCTACGTCGACGCCGACATCACGACGCGCGCGTTCGCGGCGCATGGGGCCCGCCGTCGCCACGACGCCTTCGCCCTGCCCGACGAGCCCGTGCCCGTCGACCCGGCGTTCACGCCGGCCGCCGCCGTTGCCGGCGCGCGCTGAGCGCATGCCCGGGCGGCACTCGGCATCCAGGGCTCGCTGCTGCTGACCAATCGCCTCGTCCTGGAGCCACGGCTCAGGGCGTGCGCAGCACCAGACGCGTGCCCCACGGGTCGGCGGCGACCCAGGCCTCGGCGTCGCGTTCGGCGCGATAGCCGGCCTCGGTCAGACTGCGCGCCGCGGCCGCCGCGTCCTCGGCGCTCGGCACGAGCAACTCCCAGTCGAGCAGCCGTGCCTGACCCTCGCTGGCCGCCGGACCGGCCGCCCACGTGTTCGTGCCGAGGTGGTGATGATAGCCGCCGGCCGAGAAGAAAAGGGCCCGGGGATAGCGCCACACGACCAGGTCGAGGCCGAGCGCGCCGTGGAAGAAGCGCCGCGCGCCCTCGAGATCGCCGACGTGCAGATGTACGTGTCCCATCGTCGTGCCGGCCGGTACGCCGGTCCAAGGCTCGTCGTTCCCGGCGGCTGCCACCGCCGCCAGGTCGAGCGGGTCAGTGGCCATGAGCAGCTCGCGGTTCGAGTGCTGCCAGCTGGCGCGCGGCCGATCGACGTAGACCTCGATGCCCAAGCCATCAGGATCGGTGAGGTAGAGTGCCTCGCTCACCAGGTGGTCGGCAGCGCCGACCGGTTGGCCGAGCGCTGCCAGGTGCCTCACGAATCGGCCCAGGCTCGCCCGGTCGGGCAGCAGGATCGCGAAGTGGTAGAGGCCGAACACACCGCGGCGTGGCACGGGGGTGAGGTCGGCGCGGGCCTGGAGCCTGACCAGCGGCCGGTCGTCGCCAGGCGCACCGAGTGCGGCCGTGTCGCCGCTCTGGACCAGCACCCGCAGGCCGATCACGTTCGTGTAGTAGTCGACCGAGCGCCGCAGGTCGCGCACGTGCAGGCGCACAGCGCCGGCGTGGGTGGCGTCGGGCAGGCGATAGCCCTGGGGTCTGATGCCGTAGTCCAGTGTGGTCGTGTTCATGCTCAGCCTGCCTGTTCTTGGATGCAGGCGGCAGCCTCGCCGTGTCGCGGTCACACCAGTTCTGCCGGACTGTTGGCCGGATGTTCGTATGATGGTGGCCATCCTCTCGAGCGCAGCGCTCCGCCGTAGTTGCGCGCCAACAACCCGACGACATGTTGCCCACACCTCAGCTTCCGTCCGAGGTCGAAGACCACCGCGACCTCCGCTGGCGCCGTGAGAACACGCGTCAGGTCGCGACCGCGCAAGAGGCCGAGCGCTTCATCGAGCAGATCGGCATGACCGCGTGTCTGACCGACTCGCGCCGGCCCGGGCCGTCGCTCTACGTGGCGGTGTGCGGCCGCCGCGACGCGGTCCTGCCGCGCAACGTGCAGAAGGATCCGGAAGCGTCGCTCACCTGGGTGCTGAAGGACGAGATCGTCAACCGCGGCAAGGTCTACTACGCCAAGATGGCGCGCGGCAAGGCGCTGTTCCTGGCGCCGCGGATGATTCCCCACTTCCATGCGGTGTGGGGTGTGCGCCGCGCCCATGAGCGGACCCGGCTCAGCGCCAATGCGCGGGCCCTCCTGCGGGTCCTGCGCCGCGAGTGGGAGATGGGCACGGCCGATCTGCGCGCTGACTCCAAGGTCACCGATCGGGTCACGTTCACGCGCGCGCTCGACGAGCTGCAGGCCGCGATGCTGGTCGTGCCGAGCGCGGTCTACTACGAGCCGAAGTTCACCTACCTCTACACTCTTGCCGTCGGGCGCTTTCCCGACGCGCTGACGGCGCGGGTGAGCCGCGCCACGGCGCTGCGCGAGATCGCCCGCTGCTTCCTCGACGGAGCCGGCACGACCGTGCGCGGAGAGCTGGCGCGGGTGACGGGTCTGTCACGCGCCGATGCCGGTCTCGGCAATCGCGCGCTCGTGGCCGAAGGCTCCGCGACCATGCTGTCGGAGGGCGTCTACCGTCGCGTGGCGCTCGACCGGCCGGCCTTCGATGCGGCGGCCGACTCGGACGGAGATCTCGCTGTCGAGGACGACGCCGAAAGCGATCGAGATCCCAGCTAACCCGCGTTGGGGCGCGTCAGTCCGGGCCGGCGCCGCTCATCACCTGGTCGAGCAAGCGGTCGCACATGGTAGCCTCGACCGGCGCGTGGCCCAGCATGATGCGGAAGAAGATGGCGCCGTAGAGCTGGTCGAGCACGAGATCGAGATCGAGGCCGGCGCGGATCTCGCCGCGGGCGGCCGCGGT
>JBDTWC010000133.1:0-6590 GCA_040006875.1 Acidobacteriota bacterium
GCCGGCCGTCGCCGAAAGTGCTCAGGAAGAACTGCACGTGATCGTCGGCGTCGATCCGGTCGCGATCGGCGAGCGTGGCCTGCACAGTATCGGCAGCGGCATGGGCGCGCACGCCGAAATACAGCGCCGACGGCGAGTACCAGACGAGCACCTCGGTGGCGCGGTCGGCCGCGCCGCCGTCGACCGGGGCGTAGCGCGAGAAGCCGGTGAGCCGCGCCGCTTGCTGCCAGACAGGCTCGTCGAGCATGCCGTCGACCTTCACGTCGGCCTCGATGCGCGGCGGCCGGACCTGCAACTGGCGGTCCACGCCCGAGAAGACCGCGGCCGCAGCAGGCGCGGCCCCGTCGCCCGGCGCCGCCGGCCCCTGAGCCGCGGCGGCAACCGGCAGCAGTGCGGCGAATGCGAAGACGGACCAGCGTTTCACGCGCCCAACGGTATCAGACCCCGTGCATGCGTCCACGCCACGGCAGGCAGCGGGCTGGGATGGCGCGCGGGACGGAGGCTGCGTGCGCGGTGGCCTACCGCGATGGTTGACTCGGTCCTCTCCTTCGGAGTCCACTCCGCGCCATGACGATGAGACACCGTGCCGCCGCGGCGGCCCTGCTGGCGTCGACCAGCCTGGCGACGGGCCTGTTGCTCGCGCAGGCGAAAGCGGGCGTCATCTCGGGCCCGGTGGGGCCGAGCCCGTATGAGATCGTGCGCGGCTGGCACCAGCCGTTTGCCGAGCCCGGCTTCGCGTTCGGGGGCAACTCCGGCGTCTTCGCGGAGTCGCCCAATCGCATCCTGGTGGCGCAGCGCGGCGAGCACCGCCTGCGCACGCCGGTGCCGCCGGAGTTTGCGGGATTCGCCGGATCGATTGGCGTCAACGTGCTCTCGGCCACGGCCGGCCGGGTGTGGAAGCACTGCCTCTACACCCTCGACGGCAACGGCCACGTCGTGGAGCAATGGACGCAGTGGGATTCGCTGTGCGAGGGATCGCCTGGTCCGGGGCCCCACCGCCTGCGCATCAGCCCCTATGACCCGGAGCATCGCGTGTGGGTCGTCAACGAGACCTTCCACACCATTTACGTGTTCTCGAACGACGGCAAGAAGCTCTTGAAGACGCTCGGCGAGAAGAACGTGCCCGGCAGCGACGCCACGCACTTCGCCAAGCCGCAGGACGTGGCGTTCCTGCCCGACGGCCGCATCCTGATCGCCGACGGCCTCGACAACCACCGGGTGATGATCTTCGACCGCGAGATGAACTACCTGGGCGAGTTCGGCGGCAAGGGCGCCGGCCCGGGACAGTTCAACGGCGTGCATGCCGTGGCGGTGGGACCCGGGGGCCGCATCTTCGCCCTGGATCGCTCGGGCGGACGCATCAACGTGTTCAAGACCACGTCGGATCCCGCCCGGGTCGAGTTCGTCACCGAGTTCCCAGGCTTCTCGTTGCCGCTCGACCTGATCGTGAACGACGACAGCCTGTGGGTCACCGATCTCACGCCGCTGCGCTTCACGAAACTCGACTTCAAGGGCAACCATCTCTACACCTGGATGGTGGCCAAGGACCTGCCCGACGGCTATCTCGAAGTCCACACGTTCACGGTGGACAGCGCCGGCAACCTCTACGGCGGTGACAACCAGTACGGGCGCACCCAGAAGTTCGTGCCCAAGCCCGACGCCGATCCCACGTTGCTGATTCGGGCGCCGTGGCGCGCGCGCTGATCGCGGCCTGCTGACGCGACTGCGCTAGCGGCCCAGCACCCGCGCGGCCAGCGCCAGCATGGCGAGCGAGGCCGCCAGGCCCAGAGCGCGGCGCGGTCCGGAGCGCTGGAACACCGTGCGCATGCGGTGCAGCGCCAGCACCCATGCCGAGTGACACAGGAACGCCATCGTGACGTGGCTCGCGGCCAGGATCACATAGGCCGAGCGCGGCCACCCGGGCCGCAGGAAGGTCGGCACGACCGCAAGATAAAACGTCAGGATCACGGGGCCGAGCAGGTTCACCGTCAGGCCCTCGACGAAACTGCGATGGTGCGACGCGGGGTTGGCCGTAGTCGGCATGGCCAGCGGGACGCCGTCCTGACGGCGCAGCGACCACAGGCCGCGCAGGCCGAGATAGGCCAGAAAACCTCCACCGGCGAGGCGAATGGCATCGAGCGCGCCGGGCCATGTGGCGAGCAGCGCGGCGCCCGCGACCCGCGCCACCGTGGCATGCGTGGCGTTGGCGACCGCGGCGCCGAGGGCGGCGAAGATGCCGGCGCGACGACCCCCGTCGAGCGCGTTGCGCACCACCACCGCGGTCGTGGCCCCGGGCGTGGCCACGAACACCAGGGTGAAGGTGAGAAACGCCGCGAACAGCGGATCGCCGACGACGCTGGCGATCATCCCGGCGGTGCGTGCCCGGCCTGGGGCGCCGGCCAGCGCCAGGCCACGAGCGCGAGCGTCGTGAGCGCGCCCAGCAGCACGCTGGCGAGCGTGAGGTGCACCACCTGCGCCGCTGGCGGCAGGGCCCACCCGGCCAGCGCCATCCCGGCCAGGACTTGCGCGATCACGGCGGCCAGTGCAGCCACGGCACTGCGCACCAGGGGCGCATTGCCTCCGTGACGGGTCCAGGTCCATAGCCACAGACCCACGACCGCCAGCGTGACCACGCCGGCCAGCTCGCGATGCGTGGCATCGAGCGGTCCCACGGTGGCCAGGGCTTCGGCTCGCGGCACCGACGCATCGAGCGCCTCGTCGATACGGCCGCGCACGAGCGTGCCGAACGCCACCTGCGCCAGCAGCACCGCAGTGACGGCCCACGCGCCCCAGCCGAGCAGTCTCAGAGCCGGTGACGGCGGCCCCGGACGACGATCGGCGACAAACGATTCCACCGTGGCCCACAGCAGCAGCTGCACGATCACGAGCGCCACGATCAGGTGCGCAGTCACGATCCACGCGGCGAGCTCGTGTACGACCACGCGTCCGCCCAGCCAGCCCTGAAATCCGGTGAGCAGCACCGCTACCACGACTGGCCACACGATGCGGGGCTGCTGGCGATGCCGGCGCCAGGCCGAGACCGTGGTGGCGAGCACGGCCAAGCCCACGCTCACACCGAGCAGGCGGTTCAGGTACTCGACCCACATCAAGGTGGGATTGAAGAGCGCCCGATCGAACTGCGGCGGCAGCGCGGCGGCCGACGCCGGCGGAATCCACGAGCCGAAGCAACGTGGCCAGTCAGGGCAGCCGAGACCGGCGCCCGAGGCGCGCACCAGGCCACCGACCGCGATCAGCAGGTAGGTGATGAGCGTGGTGGCGATGGCGAGACGTTGGAACGGCGTGAGGCGCATGGCGATGGGCTGCGCCGATCGTACACCGAAGCTGCCGGACCGCGGCGGCGGCTCAGGCCACCGGCACGGCGGGTTGGCGCACGGGCGCGGCCGGCGACGGCCCTTCGCCTTCAGCTGTCACCACGCCAGCGGGGTCGGGCGCCGCGAACACTGCGAGATCGGTCTGGCCCAGCCAGCGGCTGGTCACCATCCCGGCGGTCATCGACCCGCTCACGTTCACGGCCGTGCGGCCCATGTCGATGAGCGGCTCCACCGAGATGAGCAGGCCCGCCAATGCCACCGGCAAGTTGAGGCTCGACAGCACGACCAGGGCCGCGAAGGTGGCTCCGCCGCCGACGCCAGCGATGCCGATTGATCCAATCGTGGCCACCCCCACCACCGAGGCCATGAACGACAGCGAGGTCGGGTCGATGCCAGCGCTCGGCGCGATCATCACCGCGAGCATCGAAGGATAGAGACCGGCGCAAGCGTTCTGGCCGATGGTGGCGCCGAAGCTGGCGGCGAAGTTGGCGATCGCCGGTGACACGCCCAGCCGACTGACCTGCGTTTCCACACTGAGGGGGATCGCGGCGGCGCTCGAACGCGATGTGAACGCGAAGGTGAGCACCGGCCAGATCTTTCGGTAGAAGCGCACGGGGCTGAGACCGGCCACCGAGATCACGCCCGCGTGCATCATGAGGATCAAGGCCAGGCCGACGTACGAGGCCAGCACGAACCCGCCCAGGTCCAGGATGTCGTTCACGTTCGACGACGCCACCACTCGCGTCATGAGTGCGAGCACGCCGTAAGGGGTGAGCCGCAGCACCATGCGCACCAGGCGCAGGATCAGCGCCTGGAAGGTCTCGATGCCCTTGAGCACACGATCGCCGAGTTCGGGGTTGTCCTTGCGCAGCGTCAGCACGGCGAAGCCGAGCATGGCGGCAAACACCACCACGCCCATCACCGCGGTGGAGCGCGTGCCGGCCAGGTCGGCAAAGATGTTGGTGGGCACGAACGACTGCAGCAGCGACGGGATGTTGATGCTCGGCACCTCGCCGAGATGCGATTCGAGCGAGGCGCCGCGTTCGAGTTCGCGCGCCCCGCGCACCAGCCCATCGGCGCGCAGGCCGAAGAGCTGCGTGACGCCGATGCCGATCATGGAGGCGATGGCGGTGGTGGTGATGAGGATGCCGAGCACGCCGGCGCTGATCTTGCCGAGCGAGCGCGTGTCGTTGAGCTTGGTGACCGCCGACAGAATCGACACCAGCACCAGCGGCGAGATGATCATCTGCAGCAGCCGCACGTAAATGCCGCCGACCACGCCGACCCAGGTCATGGTGGCGGTGACGGTGGGCGTGCCGTAGCCGAAGGCGCCCTGCAGCGCAGCGCCGAGCGCGGAGCCGAGCAAGACGGCGATGAGGACGTTGCCCGACACGGTTGCCCCGCCCTGGCGGCGCCGATACAGCCAGGTCAGCGCAAGAACGAAGACGGCGACGTTTGCCAGCACTGCCAGATTCATACTCGCTCCGGAAAAGGACCGACCCACCCTGAGACGCCGCGGCGGGGGCTGGGGTGTCGGGTCGGGCGGAGTCTAGCGCCGTGGGCGCGAGCCGTCAAACGTCGCGCCCTGCCTGCTAGAGTGGACGTCCTATGGCACAGGCACTCATGGACACGATCGGGACGGCGGCGTCGATGACGCGTCGATGGACAACCGGGCGTGCCCCGGCGCTGCTGCTGACGGCCAGCCTGTTGCCGGGGCTGGCCTGTCGCGCTCCCGGCTCCACTGCCCCGGCGGCACCGGCGACCCGGGTTGACACCGTCGTCGACACCATCCAGGGGGAGTCGTTCCCCGACCCGTATCGCTGGCTGGAACGCCAGACGGCGCCCGAGACCCGCCAGTGGCTGGCGGCGCAGGCGGCGTTCACCGAGAAGATGCTGCCGCGCGACGCGCAGCGTCAGGCGCTCGAACGGCGCATCGGCGCGCTGCTCGACCGGGCCGAGATCGGTGGCCTGCGCCGCGGCGGCGAGTTCGAGTACTTCACCTTGCGTCGGGTCGGCGAAGAGCTGCCCTCGATCGTGCGCCGGCCGGCCCCGGCGCCAGCGCCGCGTGTGGCCATCGACCCGGCGCAGCGCTACGAGGTCGTCGTCGATCCGCTGCCACTCAGTCCCGACGCCTCGACGCGCGTGGAGCTCATCGCGGTGGATCGTCAGGGCCGCTACCTGGTCTACGCGGTGCGTGACGGCGGCCAGGACGAACACGAGCTGCGCGTCCGCGATCTCGCCACGAACGTGGATCTGCCCGATCGCTTTGTCCCCGCGCTCTACAGCAGCGTCGTGCCCACGGCGGAGGGCGACGGCTTCTACTACAGCATCCGGTCGCGCCAGACCGGCGCGCGCATCCGGAAGCACACGTGGAAGAGTGACACCGCCGCCGATCCGCTCGTGTTCGGCGAGGGTTACGGCCCGACCGCCTTCGTGTCGGTGCTGCAGAGTGACGCCGGCGCGTGGCTGGTCTTCACCGTCGCCCACGGCTGGGCCACGAGCGACGTCTTCGCCCTTGACCGCAAGACCAAGGGCGCCGCGCCGTTCGCGGTGGCGCAGGGCCTGCCCGCGCGCTTCTATCCGCGCTTCGTCAACGACGAGCTGTGGCTGCGCACCGATCTCGACGCACCCAACAACCGGATCGTGGCCGTCAACCTGAAGACCCCGGCGCCGGCGCAGTGGCGCGTCGTGCTGGCTGAGCAGCCCGACGTGCTCGAAGACGCCACCGTGATCGGCAACGCCATCTACGGTCACTACCTGCACGACGCGTCGAGTCGCATCGTGCGCTTCGACCTGAAGGGCCTGAACGGCGTGGACGTGGACGTGCCGCCGCTGTCGACGGCGTCGCTGCGCGGGGATGGTCCGGGCCAGGCGCTGCTCACGACCGAGTCGTTCGCTGCGCCGGAAACGACGTGGCACGTCGATCTCGCCACCGGCGCGCGCACGCCGGATCGGGCGGCCGAGATTCCGTGGGACGGCGCCAGCGTGGCGGTGCGCTACGGCGCCGCGACGTCGCAGGACGGCACGCGGGTGCCGGTCTGGGTGGTGCACAAGAAGGGGCTGGCCCGGACCAGCGCCACGCCCACCATCCTCTTCGGCTACGGCGGCTTCTACGCCGCGCAGAAGCCGTCGTTCTCACCGCTGGCCGCCGCCTGGGTCGAAGCCGGCGGGATCTACGCGATGGCCATTCTGCGGGGCGGCAGCGAATTCGGCGAGACCTGGCACCGCGCCGGCATGCTCACGAACAAGCCGCGCGTG